>JAIVWD010000036.1:0-6290 GCA_049190315.1 Deltaproteobacteria bacterium
GATCTGATTGAGCAAAACCGCAGGAATAGCGAGCTATTTCGAGGACTTTTGCGATTGAAGATCGGTTAAAGATATGGTGAAGTCGGGATGCAAAAATGCCAAGTTATTTTTTACCGAGCCCTAAGCATCTTTACTTCTGATAAGCGTATAAAACAGCTCGATATTTTTTTTGTTGGGGCCGGGTCTCTTGTCAACTATAACTTTCCAGGAAGTATGCCCCTGTAACAGAAATAATACTTCTGTAATTTTTGCAATTATATTAGCCTGATCAGTTCCTGCCAGGTTGATAATTTCAGTTTCATGAAAAGTTACAGCGTCGTCTTTGTGCATTCCTTTTCCAAGGCCGTATAAAACTGATCCTTCGCCGATATCAATTAATGCACGGTTAAGAGCAGCAGATAGCTTTGGTGCGATAGGTGATAAATCCCTGTAAATCTGTTTTGCCAGTTCATAATTTGTCATTATATAGTCCTATGCAGTACTGTTGATTTGGCTCAAAAATCAACGGAAAATAATTATATCTATTCAGGTTGGTTAGGCTGAAGACTGAAGACTTTTAGGGAAAAGACTCCCGGAAGCCAATATTTTCTTAAAGCGGTCGGAAATTTTGGCCTAAACATAGATAATAACACTCAGAAATCATCTGTTTCCTTCAGTCTAAACACCTGAGTAGTTACAAATTATTTGGCTGAGGGACAAGGATTCGAACCTTGATTAACGGGGCCAGAACCCGTCGTCCTGCCTTTAGACGATCCCTCATTAAATCTTATTTTGTAATAAATATATAGACTTTCAGATAATTCATTTCACAAGGCCAGAAGGAGGAAGGCGTATTAGTTATACGTCGACGACTGATAACGCAGTGAAATTATTTATCTGAAAGTCTATAATAAAATTAACAATTGAGTCAAGTTAATTCAGCACTTTTTTTAATACAACTAATGTAACTACTCAGATGGAAGGCTGAAGTATATCAATTATCTCGCAACGCCCGAATTAAGCCATTAAAATAACATCCCCCTGAATTCCCCTTCAAAGTGGGACTTTAAAGGAATGGCCATTAAGTTAATGGCATTGAGTATATTTTTACGATAAACTAGTTAATCTTATTAAGTATATCATACTTTGTTTTAACAATAAATACAATAGAATGCAATTTTCTAAAATTGTATCGATGATTTATTTTCAATAAATAAAACAATATCTAAAACTAGTAAAACAGGCAATAAATCATATAAAATTTAATCGTAACTACTCAGGTGGATAGGCTGAAGGCTGAAGACTGTTAGGAAAAAGCGCATTTTGAAGCCATTTTTGGTGCAAGAATCAGATGTTTTCGCTAAAGTACGGCAATTGTGCTCTTCTGACCCCTTCAGCCTTCAGCCTAAACAGCTTCAGCCTGACTACGTGAGTAGTCACATTTAATCTATTATTTAAATAAGTTGCAAATTTATTTTACCATAATTTATAAAATAATACCAAGGGTACAAATCAAATAAATACAAAATTGTCAATTTGAATTAAACAGAATAAAGTTCTTGACAATTTTTTTCAATTAAATTACTAGTGTCACAACTTTATTATTAAGTAGTGAATTACATTATATAGCATATAAATACAAATAGTTAGGAGATTACTCATGCCTGTACCAAAACGTAAAAAATCTAAGTCAAAGCGAGGCCAAAGACGCTCTCATATTAAAGCAGCGGCTCCCAATTTGACCTCTTGCCCCCAGTGCGGAGAAACTAAACTTTCACATCATGTATGTCATTCCTGCGGTACGTATAAGGGGCGTACTGTTATTGAAATAGAAAAGGATTAAAATATGACGATATCAACATCTACATCTGGACGCAATCTCAAAGGTCTCGATCTTGAGTCAAGGCAGATGATAATTGATACCGTAAGACAGCTTAGGAAACGCTTGCTTACAAAGGAAAGAATTCTTGAATTTGATAAAAATGAAATTTTTCCTGAAGATACGATCCGTGAATTGCTTGGAGAGAATATCGGTCTGCAACTCCTGTTTATACCTGAAGAATACGGAGGTATAGGAGGAGGGGCACGTGACTGCTGTGAGGTAATTCGTGAAATATCAAATATATGTTTAGGAATTGCAACGGGTTTTTTTGCTATTCAGCTCGGCTCAGATCCTATACTGGTTGGAGCTACTGAGGAACAGAAGCATAAATGGCTTGGATCTCTTGCTGAAGGGAATACCCTTGTAGCTTATGCTGTTACTGAAGCGGGAGCCGGGAGCAACCTTGCTGCCTTAAAGACAAAGGCTGATCCTGTAACAAACGATGCAGGTGAAATCATTGGATACAATATAAACGGTACCAAACAGTTTATATCAACAGGTGGATACGCTGATTTCATCACGGTTCTTGCCAATACCCCGGAGGGGCCTTCATTTTTTGTTGTTGAGAAAGGCACAGAAGGTTTTGTTCAGGGCAAGGGTGAAGAAAAACACGGGATACGTGCATCAAATACATCACCTCTCTCATTTACCGATGTATTTGTACCAATTGAAAATCTTATTGGTGGTGTGCCCGGACAAGGGATGAAGCATGCCAACAAGGTTTTTGGATATACAAGACTTATGGTAGCTGCCATGGGCCTGGGTGCCGGCGAAGCAGCTCTTGATATAGCTATTCCATATGCTAAGGAGAGAATTCAGTTCGGCTCTCCTCTTTCTGAAAAACAGGGATATACACACAAACTGATCGTTCCGAATGCCGTGAGGCTTGAAGCTGCAACAGCCTATATGGAAGAAGTTGCCCAGAGATTGGATTCAGGGGAAGATGACCTGCAGGTTGAAGGATCAATTGCCAAGTTCTTTGCCACTGAAGCCGCCAATAAAGCAGCCGATGATGCAATTCAGGCTCTTGGTGGTTATGGATACATTCACGAATTTGAGGTAGAAAAGATAAAAAGAGATGTCAAAATTACTTGCATTTATGAAGGAACCAGCGAAATTCAGCAGAATATAATCAGTACGTTCCGCTGGAAGATTACACGGAAGACAAAGGGTAAATATTACGGAGACATATCTTCGGAGATGGAAGAATTGAATAATACCCTGAATGATGCCGGATGCAAATTTTATGGGCTTGCTGCCAGAGCTCTTAATGATACCATAATGCTCGTACATGATAACAAGCTTACCAGAAAACAACATATTATGTTTGCCCTGTCCGATATGATGACACATGTGGAGGTTGGAGCAAGCATGGCGCGTAAGGCCAAATCACTTGTTGAAGCAGGAGACCCTGAAGCCGAAAAAATAAAGGCAATGTCAAGGATTTTTGCAAATGAAACAGCACAGGTTGTAACTCATAATATATTGAAGATACTGATGGGCTCCGGTGTTTTTGATCAGAAAATCGTCTCTGATTTTATGGAGACCATTTCTTATAATAAACTGCTTGGCAGCTATGAAAATGTCATTAAAGATATGGATATGGTTGCGGACATATTATTTGAGAGGTAATTATGCCTGAAAAACGTACAGTTGTTGTCACAGGTGCTTCAAGAGGTATTGGACGATCTATTTGCCTTGCTTTGGCAAGTCCGGATACTCAAATCTATTTCAACTATTTTTCTCCAGGCAATCCCGAGGCTGAAGAGGCTGCTGCTGCTGAAACAGAAAAATTAGTTGCCGACCTGGGAAGTTCGGCAAATAGCATGAGTGTCGATGTCGCAGATGCAAAAGACGTCGAAGCTTTTTTTGAGAAAATAGTTAATGAAACCGGTCGTGTAGATATTCTTGTTAACAATGCGGGTATTACCAAGGATGGACTCTTGGTTCGCATGAAGGAGAATGACTGGGATATGGTCTTAAATATAAACTTAAAGGGTGCATTTACCTGCACAAGACTTGCCGCGAGAATCATGATGAAGCAGCGCTATGGCCGTATAGTAAATATAGCGTCTGTTGTTGGTGTAACCGGTAACCCGGGACAGGCGAATTATTCTGCTTCAAAGGCGGGATTAATTGGGCTGACAAAAACAGCGGCAAAAGAACTTGCCTCCAGAAATGTTACTGTAAATGCAGTTGCTCCTGGTTTTATAGAGACAGACATGACAGCAGCGCTTTCTGAAAAGGCGAGGACGGCTATGCTGGATCAGGTGCCGATGCGTCGAGGGGGACAACCCGAAGATGTTGCCGCTGCTGTTAAATTTCTGGCTTCAGATGATGCAGCATACATTACTGGTCAGGTAATCCATGTAAATGGTGGAATGTATATGTGAAAGGAGAAAACTTAATGTCAGTTGAGGATAAAGTAAAAAAGATTATTGCAGAAAAATTAAGTGTTGATTTGGATGAGGTTGTGCCCGAGGCATCATTTGTGGATGATTTAGGGGCGGATTCGCTTGATCTTGTTGAGCTTATAATGTCAATGGAAGAGGAATTCGATATAGATATTCCTGATGATGATGCCGAGAAAATTCTTAGTGTAAAAGACGCTATCGAATATACTCGTCAACATTCGTAAATAAGGTAACTTTTTTAAAGGTGGATAGACTGAAGGCTGAAGGTGGAAGGCTGTCACGGAGCTTTGGCCTTCAGCCTTCAGTCTATCCACCTGAGTAGCTACGAAAAAGGAGGTTTTCTTGGATAGACGGGTAGTTGTTACCGGCGTAGGGCTGATAACACCTCTTGGTATAGGTGTTGAAAATACTTGGCCGGCGCTTTGTGCCGGAAAATCAGGAATAAGTGAGATAACCAGGTTTGATACTAAAGATTTTGATACAAAGATTGCAGGAGAAGTAAAGGGTTTTAAACCAGAGGATTATCTTACGAAAAAAGACGCAAAACGTACACAGTTGTTTATTGCTTATGCTGTTGCAGCTTCCCGTATGGCGCTTGAAGATTCGGGTTTGGTAATCGACAGCTCCAATGCAAACAGGACCGGAGTCCTGACAGGATGCGGTTTGGGAGGACTTTCTATAATGGAGGAAACTCAGAGAGTTCTTGAGACCAGGGGCCCAAAAAGAGTAACTCCGTTTTTTATTCCTATGATGATTGGGAACATGGCTCCTGGAATGGTTTCTATTTATTTGGGCGCCAAGGGGCCCAATGCTTCAGTTGCAACTGCATGTGCAGCAGGAACACATGCAGTCGGTGATTCATTCGAAATCATAAAAAGAGGCGCTGCAGATGTTATGATAACAGGAGGTGTTGAGGCTGTTGTTACACCAACCTGTATCGCTGGTTTTAATGCTATGAAAGCTCTGTCAACTCGTAATGATGAGCCTGAAAAAGCATCGCGCCCCTTTGACCGTGATCGTGATGGTTTTATTGTGGGTGAAGGAAGCGGTATTCTTATTCTTGAAACTCTCGAAGGGGCATTGGAAAGGGGGGCTCGTATTTATGCTGAAGTTTGTGGATATGGCATGAGCGGAGACGGATATCACATGAGCGCGCCTTCTCCTGATGGAGAAGGGGCTGCAAGGTGTATGCAGGCCGCTCTTGATGATGCAGGAATTTCATATAATGAAGTAGATTACATTAATGCTCATGGTACATCAACTCAGCTTAACGATCTTTATGAGACAATGGCAATCAAGCAGGTATTCAAAGACAAGGCTTATTCAGTAGCGATCAGTTCCACTAAATCAATGACCGGACACCTGCTTGGTGGTGCCGGTGGAATTGAGTCGGTTTTCACAACTCTTGCAATTAATGAAGATATTATTCCTCCGACTATAAATTTTGATAACCCTTCCGAAGAGTGCGATCTTGATTATGTTCCTAACACTGCACGTAAGAAAAAAGTTGAGATTGCGATGTCCAATTCTTTTGGTTTTGGAGGGACAAATGCGTCGCTTGTTTTTAGAAAATACCATAACGCACCTTCGGTGCGGAAAAGAAGTGCCTAAAGTGAGCTAAAGTATTTAAAGTGCCTAAAGTTAAGGTATTCTGCCATTTTATATAAGGAACGTGTACGAAATAATTTTCCCAATTAGGCGCATAGATTTGGAAGTTATTTCATCCAGGTTTCTAAAGATTTCTTGAGTCATTAATGCATATGGAAGTGTAACAGTTTCTATTTCTATATTATCAATTAGCACGCCGAAGGCGTACCACAACTTTAGGCATTTTAGGCACTTTAATATACTTTAGGCACTGTCTTTTCTACTTTAGACACTTTTTACCCATCTATTTATCAAAAAAACAGGTAACTACTCAGGTGGATAGGCTGAAGGCTGAAGACTGTTAGGAAAAAACGCATTAAAAGCCATGTTTGATGCAAGAATCAGATATTTCCGCCAAAGTACGGCAA
>JAIVWD010000036.1:6298-17256 GCA_049190315.1 Deltaproteobacteria bacterium
AAGGTAGAAGGTGGAAGGGGGACTTCAGCCTTCAGCCTTCTACCTTCAGCCTATCTAAAGGTATTAAAAAATGTATAAAAATAAAACACCTGTCATTATAGGCAGCGATCATGCTGCTTATCATCTGAAGGAAAAGATCAAGGCTTATATCATTGAAAGCGGCATTGACGTTGAAGATGTCGGCACTGATAGTGAGGATTCAGTAGATTATGCGGATTTTGGAATCAAGGTTGCCTCAGCGGTTTCAAAGGGAAAATTTGAGCGCGGGATACTTCTGTGTGGAACAGGGTTAGGAATGTCAATGGTTGCCAACAGATTCCCGCATGTAAGAGCTGCTCTTTGCAGCGATCTTTTTTCAGCTATTATGAGCAGGCGTCACAACAATTCCAATATATTGGTTATAGGAGGGCGCGTTACAGGGGAATCTCTTGCTGTGGCAATGCTTGAAGCATGGCTTGAAACACCATTTGAAGGCGGGCGACATCGACACAGAATAGAAAAGTTTGACCAGATATACTAATGGATTTAAGAGATATTTCAAATATAGATCCTGATATTGCCGATGCAATTGCAAAAGAGATTGACAGGCAAAGCAACACTTTGGAACTTATAGCCTCAGAGAATATTGCAAGCCGGGCGGTTATGGCTGTTCAGGGCAGTGTGCTGACGAATAAATATGCTGAAGGATATCCTGATAAGCGCTATTATGGAGGTTGTGAATACGTTGATGTTGCCGAGAGACTGGCCGTCAAAAGAGCTAAAAAACTTTTCAATGCAGCGTATGCCAATGTACAGCCTCATTCAGGTTCCCAGGCCAATATGGCGGTATATTTTGCACTTTTAAATCCAGGTGATACCGTTCTTGGCATGGCTCTCTCTCATGGTGGGCACCTTACTCACGGAAGTCCTGTAAGTTTTTCAGGCAGGCTTTATAATTTTGTTCACTATGGAGTAAAAGAAGATACAGAAAGAATCGACTATGAACAAGTAGCCTTATTAGCGGAAAAACATAGACCAAAGATGATTATTGCCGGTGCAAGTGCCTATCCGCGTATAATAGATTTTGAAAAATTTGCTGAAATTTCTGAATCAGTTGGCGCTTATCTAGTTGTAGATATGGCTCATATAGCCGGATTGGTAGCAGCGGGAGTTCATCCCTCTCCTGTTCCATTTGCTGATGTTGTAACTTCCACAACCCACAAAACCCTCAGAGGGCCCAGGGGCGGGTTAATATTAGCCAAAACAGACTACAGTACTAAGTTGAACAGACAGGTTTTCCCAGGGATACAGGGGGGGCCACTGATGCATGTCATTGCGGCCAAAGCGGTTGCCTTTAAGGAAGCTCTTGGTGAAGCTTTCAGGACATATCAGATTAATGTAGTAAAAAATGCAAATGCTCTTGCAGAAAATTTGATGAAAAGCGGTGTAAGGCTTATATCTGACGGCACGGATAACCACATGGTGCTTGCTGATTTGAGAAATCTCAACATCACTGGAAAAGATGCTGAAGAAGTATTGGGCAGAGCGGGCATTACGGTCAACAAAAATTCCATACCTTTTGAAAAGTTAGGTCCTTTTGTAACAAGTGGTATAAGACTGGGTACACCTGCTGTAACTACAAGAGGTATGAAAGAACCTGAGATGGAAATTATTGCGGGAATTATTATTGATGTGCTAAAAAATCATAATAATGACAAGGTAATTGGTACTGCCAGGCAGAAGGCCGGCGAGCTTTGTAATAATTTTCCGATTAATTAAGCAACGGGTTGCAGAATGATGCTTTATGGCGTATAGATATATAATTAATAAAATATCGGTAACTACTCAGGTTGGTTAGGCTGAAGACTGAAGACTTTTAGGGAAAAGACTCCCGGAAGCCAATATTTTCTTAAAACGACCGGAAATTTTGTCCTGAACATAGAGAATAACACTCAGGAATTATCTGTTTCCTTCAGCCTATAGCCTTCAGTCTAATCACCTGAGTAGTTACAAATTTAGGATAATATAATAAAATGTCAGATAATGGTACGCGACCTTCATGGGAAACCTATTTTATGGATATTGTCCACCTTGTTGCAAAACGTTCAACATGTCGCAGACGAGCGGTCGGTGCTTTGCTCGTTAAGGATAAAAGAATACTGACTACCGGATATAACGGAGCTCCTTCCGGACTTAAGCACTGTCTTGATATTGGCTGCCTTCGTGAAGAATTGAATATAGCATCTGGTGAGAGGCATGAGCTGTGTCGCGGCATCCATGCAGAGCAGAATGCTATTATTCAGGCTGCATTACATGGCGTTTCCATAAAAGGTGCAACGCTTTTCTGTACTAATCAGCCATGTTTAATATGTGCTAAAATGCTAATAAATGCCGGCATAACTAAAGTTTGTTATCATTCGGGATATGCGGATGCTATGTCAATAGAGATGTTTAAAGAAGCAAATGTTGAACTAATAAAATATGGAAACCATTAAATACAGGGCAGGGGAAACTCATGAAGTGTCCATTTTGTGGAGAAACCAACAATAAGGTTATAGATTCCAGATTAAGCAGGGACGGCAATGTAATACGAAGACGCAGAGAATGTATTGAATGCAGCAGGCGTTTTACTACCTACGAACATATTGAAGAAATTCCTATTATGATTATCAAGAAGGATGGACGCCGGGAGGTTTTCAACAGGGAGAACGTAGGTGCGGGCATGAAGAGAGCCTGCGAAAAACGCAACATCAGCATTAATGTCATTGAGGAGTTTATTGAAGATCTGGAGCGAGATCTCAGAGAAACCGGTGAAAAGGAAATCCCCTCATCAATTATCGGTGAAAGGGTTATGGCAAAGCTGCATGAGATAGATGATGTCGCATATGTCAGGTTTGCATCGGTTTACAGAGAATTCAAAGATGTAAATGATTTTGTTGCTGAGCTGAAGAACCTTCTAAGCAAACAGTAGATTTATAATTAGGTAATTTGTTAAGTTTTTGCATCCTCCTATGTTAAAGTCAATTAATGCTTACAAACCCGCCCGCCTCGCCTGATCAAGTCAACGAAAAAACGAAGAGCATTGAGCAGGGCTCGCGATGCCCGGCAGGTGATTTTATAACAAAAAAACAGAGCGAAGCGATTCCACAAATCAACAATCAACAATTTTGAATAATAATTATTATGGACGATCAGTATTTCATGAAAATGGCGCTTGAGCTTGCCGAGAAGGGGTTGGGCTTTACATCACCAAACCCCATGGTCGGAGCGGTTATTGTTAAAGACGGCAAAGTTGCTGGTAAGGGATACCATAAAGCTGTCGGCAAAGCCCATGCAGAAATCAATGCCATTAATGATGCAAAAAGTTCGGCAGCAGGCGGGACACTTTACGTTACACTTGAGCCATGCAATCATACAGGCCGCACACTGCCATGCACTTTAAAAATTGCAGAGGCCGGTATAAAGAGAGTCGTTGTTGCAATGAAAGACCCCAACCCCGATGTTAAAGGGGGCGGCATAGATTATTTAAAAAACAAAGGCATAGATGTTACTCTTGGAATTTGTGAGGATGAAGCAAAAAAACTAAATGAGGCTTTTATAAAATTTGTCGAAACCGGTTCTCCGTTTGTAACTTTAAAATGTGCGGCTACTTTGGATGGACGTATTGCAACCAGAACAGGTGATGCCAGATGGGTTTCAGGTGAAGAATCGAGAAGATTTGTGCATAAGCTTCGTCATGCTGCAGATGCAATTATGGTCGGTGTTAATACCGTTAAAATTGATGATCCCAGCTTGACCACCCGGTTGGACGATATGAATGGTTTGGACCCTGCCAGAATAATACTTGATACCAACCTTTCTATATCTGAAGAGGCCAGGGTATTGCAGCTTGATTCTGATTCCGATACAATTATAATAACTTGCAGTTCTGTTTCAGAAGATAAAAAAAACAGACTAAAAAAAAAAGGCGCTAAAATTATTGAAGCTCCGGTGAAGGACGGCCTTATAGATCTTGCTTCACTTATGGTACATCTTGGGGCTTTGGAGATAACGAGTCTGCTGATTGAAGGTGGAAGCCGGGTTAATGCATCTGCGCTTTCAGCAGGAATAGTTGATAAGGTGATATTTTTTTATGCTCCAAAAATTCTTGGAGGAGATGATGGTATCCCCATGTGCATGGGGCCCGGACCTGATTTAATGAAGAATTGCATTCCAGTTAAGAATATAAATGTTCACCGTTTTGGTGATGATGTAATGATCGAAGGATATGTTAAATAACGGGCGTCTCATTTGCCGGTTTACACTTTTTAGAGGTGATTCCAGCTTCGTCCAAAAATAAAGTGAGATAGAGTTTGAAGTGCCTAAAATGCCTAAAGTGAGCTAAAGTGCCTAAAGTTAAGGAATGCGCTTACCAGCGCTAACTGTTTTTATATTATAAATAGCAAAATTCAGGAAACTTCAGCTCATTTGTCATTTGTTACTTTAAAATAAGCAGAATACCTTAACTTTAGGCATTTTAGGCACTTTAGCTCACTTTAGGCACTTGTAATTTGTTGTGTAATCGTACAGGCTAAAAAAAAGTGTCAACCACTTTTGACCTATTTTGAAAGATACCAAGTACCGGATAACTATATGTTTACAGGGATAATAGAAGGACTCGGCACTATTACAAAGATTCGTCCTTCAGGACAGGGTAAGCGTTTTACCATTGAAGCTGATTACTCTCTTGACCAAACTAAAACAGGAGACAGCATTGCAGTCAGCGGTGCCTGCCTGACGGCTGTTGTGATTGAGGGGAAAAGTTTTGAGGTTGATGTGTCGCCTGAAACCCTTTCCAAAACAACATTCGGCAGAGCAAAGATTGGAGATCGGGTTAATCTTGAGCGCGCACTCCGTTTTTCCGATCGTATAGACGGCCACCTTGTTTCAGGACATATAGATGAAACAGGCTCGGTAAAAAGCATAAAGACATCAGGGAATGCTATAATATTTGCGTTTGAGGTGCCTGAATCCTTATCTCATTACATGATCAGAAAGGGCTCGGTTGCAGTAGATGGTATCAGTCTTACCATAAATAATTGTGATAAGATGAGTTTTGAGGTGAGCATAATTCCTCATACCGCAAAGCTGACTAACATAGGCCTTAAAAAGATCGGAGATCATGTTAACATTGAAACAGATATGATAGGAAAATATGTTGAGCGATTTGTAAGAAATGATGATAAAGAGCAAAAAACTGGAAAATCGTCTATTGATAAGCAATTTCTGGCGAAATCCGGTTTTCTTTAGGATCTGTCATGAAATAAACAGGAGGTAATAATTTAGCCTTTTGAAAAAGAGTCTGACAGGATAACAGGATAGACAAGATTTTATTTAAGTACACAAACAAAGTTAACTCTCATTGTAGATAGCCGGTAAATCATAAAAAATCATAGCCCGACTAAGGTGTACAAATGAAATACAAAAAATTGACTGAAAATCATCGGTTGTGTATGTAGAGTTTACAACCGAATGCGTTATAGTTTTTAGGTTTAATTATTAATTTTGGTGAACGAAAAGTTGAAATCAAACGCAAAGCAAGAGATTTTGATGAGGATTTACAGGATATGTTTTGATATTTTAATCCTGAATATCCTGTTAATCCTGTCAAAAAAATAATATTTAAAAGCGCTAAAGTGTTACAACAGGAGAAATTAGAAAAATGCCGATTATTAGTATTGAAGAAGCTATTCAGGAGATAAAAGCCGGTCGAATGGTTATTCTCGTTGATGACGAAGACCGTGAAAATGAAGGTGATTTGACGATGGCTGCCGAAGCAGTTACTCCTGAAGCCATTAATTTCATGGCAAAATATGGACGAGGGCTGATATGTCTCTCTATGAAAGGTGAAGCGCTCGATGCCCTTGATCTTCCGCTTATGGTTAACAACAATACATCTCAATTTAAAACAGGTTTTACTATATCAATAGAGGCGAGCCGCGGTGTAACAACAGGGATTTCTGCGGCAGACCGTGCTACCACAATTCTTACAGCAGTCGCAGATGGTGCTAAACCGGGCCATCTTGTCAGGCCGGGACATGTATTCCCCCTAAGAGCAAAAGAAGGGGGTGTTATGGTTAGGTCTGGCCAGACAGAAGGGTCTGTTGATCTGGCATCCCTTGCAGGTTTAAAGCCGGCCGGTGTTATTTGCGAGATAATGGACGATGATGGTACTATGGCCAGAATGCCGTCTCTTGAGAAATTCAGTGAAAAACATGGTATCGGGATATGTACTATTGCAGATCTTATAGAATACCGTATGAGCAAGGAATCTTTTGTACATATGGCCGCAGAAACAGTTATACCTACCGCATATGCAGGTGAGTTCAAGGCCATTGTATATGAAAATGATATTGATGATCTGCTTCATATTGCCCTGGTTAAGGGAGAAATCGATCCGGAAAAACCGGTGCTTGTCAGAGTGCATTCGGAATGCCTGACCGGGGATATATTTGGTTCTCTTAGATGCGACTGTGGAGACCAGCTTCATAAAGCAATGGAAAAGATAGAAGAAGAGGGCGCAGGTGTGCTTCTTTATATCAGGCAGGAGGGCCGGGGAATTGGTCTTGTAAACAAGTTGAAAGCTTACGCACTTCAGGATCAGGGCCTTGATACAGTTGAGGCAAACGAAAAGCTCGGATTCAAGCCTGATATGAGAAATTACGGTATGGGCGCTCAGATTCTGGTGGATCTTGGGGTCAGAAAGATGAGGCTGCTTACAAACAATCCCAAGAAAATGGTTGGACTTGATGGATATGGACTGAGTATTGTTGAACAGGTACCGATTGAAATAAAGCCTAATGAATACAACAAAGGTTATCTTGAGTGTAAAAGGCTTAAAATGGGACATCTGCTTAATATTGATGCAATACTATAACCTTAAGGAAAAACTGTTCACGGTTTACGGTTCACAGTTAACGGTTGATTGAAACATAAAGGCGAAAGGCTGAGAGCTCAAGTTTATATTGCATGTGAAGTTAAAATATTTTCTGAAAAAATTCAAAAAACTAACTCAATAAAAAAACCGTGAACCGTGAACCGTGAACGGTTACCTTATTAATCGGGAGGAACATAAATGCCGAAAGTTATTGAAGGAAAACTTCTTGCCAAGGGAAAAAAATTTGCCATAGTTGTTAGCCGTTTCAATGATTTTGTTACCAGCAAGCTTACAGAAGGTGCAGTTGATGCATTGCTGCGTTCCGGCGCTGATACAAAAGATATTGAAATCATAAAAGTGCCGGGCGCCTTTGAGATACCGCTGATTGCGAAAAAGGCAGCAGAAAAAGGTCGCTATAATGCAGTTATATGTCTTGGCGCTGTGATTCGCGGAGCAACACCGCATTTTGATTATGTAAGCGCTGAAGTAAGTAAAGGTGTTGGAATGGTCGGCCTGGAATATGGAGTCCCGGTAATATTCGGAGTTATAACTACTGACACAATCGAACAGGCCATAGAGCGCGCTGGTATGAAATCCGGCAACAAAGGATGGAGTGCGGCATTAAGCGCCATAGAAATGGCTAACCTGATTGAGGCTGTTGATAAAGCATAGGCATGAGAAACCGACGTAAGGCACGGGAACTTGCCATGCAGGCTCTCTTTTATATAGATATGAGTCAGAATGACTCAAAAGAAGCGATTAAACTTTTTTGTGAAAATTTTGTGACTTCAAAAAGAAATTTGCCCTTCTTTCTTGAACTGACAAACGGTGTTATTAAGGCTTTGCCTGAAATTGACTCTGTAATTGAGCGTTTTTCCAGTAATTGGAAAATCAGCCGGATGTCCATTGTTGACAGAAATATTATGAGACTTGCGGTATATGAGATGCTTTTCTGCGATGATATTCCATCAAAAGTATCTATTAATGAGGCTATTGATATAGGGAAAAAATTCGGCGCCGAAGAATCAGGCGCTTTTATAAATGGAATTCTTGACAGCATACGCATTGCAGTGGAAGAAGAAAAAATTATCAAGAGATTCCCGCCTTCGCGGGAATGACGATTTGGTGTAAGCGCCTGTCATTCCAGCGAAGGCGGGAATCCAGTAACTATTGCCCGAACTTTTTGAGAAGTAACTTGTTTTATGAATTTTTTATGAGAAATGCGGGTTAACAGCAAGGAGGTATTTTGATTATTAAAGAGCTGGCTGTTGGGATGCTTATGGCAAACTGCATAATATTGGGGTGTGAGAAAACCAGACAAGCCGCAGTAATAGATCCCGGAGATGAGACGGAAAGAATCCTTTTATCCCTTGCAGACTCAAACCTGAAATTAAAATATATAATAAATACGCATGGCCATTTTGACCACGTCGGCGGCAACAAAAAAATGAAAGAAGCAACAGGCGCAGATATTCTTATTCATTTTCTTGATGCGCCAATGCTGAGCCGGCTTTCGTCTGATGCAACTTTCTTTGGATGTTCAGCAGATAACTCGCCGCCGCCCGATAGAACACTGGAAGATAACGATACTATAAGCTTTGGCGAAATCAGATTAAAAGTTATACATACTCCCGGGCATTCACCAGGAGGGATTTCGCTTTATACCGACAATAAACTTTTTGTTGGAGATACGCTTTTTGCTCGTTCGATTGGACGTAGTGACTTGCCTGGAGGAGATTTTAACACTCTAATATCAAGCATAAAGAACAGACTGTTTGAGCTGGGTGATGATGTAAAGGTCTTTCCGGGACATGGGCCTAACACTACCATAGGGAAAGAAAAACTATTTAATCCATTTGTCGGGCAATCCTGATTTAAACTAAAATAGTGACTACTCACGTAGTCAGGCTGAAGCTGTTTAGACTGAAGGCTGAAGGGGGTCAAAAAAGCACGATTGCCGTACTTTAGTGGAAACATCTGATTCTTGCACCAAACATGTCTTCAAAATGCGCTTTTCCCTAACAGTCTTCAGCCTTCAGCCTATCCACCTGAGTAGTTACCTATAATATTACGTTTCGGTATATGTATTATATTCTATTCCCTGACGCTTCAAAATATCATAATATATCATAATTTTGTTTATATATTCTATTGGCTCGGTTCCTCTGCAATATCCATACGTAGCTTTTTTATAATGTGTTCGATAAGTTAAAAGCGGCAGTGTTGTTGATAGTGAAGACCATTTATACGGGTCAAGATTCATTTCACGCGCGATATTCTGAGCATCAAAAATATGTCCCTGGCCAACATTGTAAGCAGCCAATGTTATAAATAACCTGTTTGAACCTTCCGCTTTTTCAAAATGATTATAAAGATCCTTTAAATGCTGAACCCCGGCATTAATATTTTGTTCCGGATCTAAAATATCTGTTACCCCGAGGCTTTTGGCGGTGGAACGGGTAAGCTGCATAAGGCCTTTTGCTCCTGCATAACTTTGTGCATTTGGATTAAAATGCGATTCCTGGTATATCTGCGCTGCAATTAATCTCCAGTCAAAACCATGGTAATCCGCCGCTTGCATGATAATTTCTTTATATTTGGGAAGCCTGCTTTTAATCCTCCTGTGATATGCTCTTAAGTCAACATAATCAAAATCATCAATATTTGCATAATACTTGTTGTATATTTCATTAAATTTACCATTTTCTTTTATGGTTTTGAAAAAGCAATTTATTCGATAGAGAAGATTTTGTGCATTTCGACCTACAGCCCACCCCAGAAATTCCTGTTTACTTATCGGACATGCTAATACAGCCTGGGGATAGTATCTCTGATTAAGTAAAGCGATATTGCTGTCAGCTATTGTGACTTCTATCTTTCCTTCAGCGACCCGGCGTATCAGTTCCTCGGTGGGCAAATCATCATGCAGCTTAATTTCAAGATCAATTCCTTTATTTTTTAGCGATTTGAGCCTTTCCTCGTAGGAAGTGCCTTTTCTAATATGGACGGTTTTCCCAGCGAGATCCTCCGGGCATCTGATTGATCTGTTGTTTCTATGTACGATTACGTATTGCTGGATTGGCATATATCCATTTGAGAAGGAAACCCACTTCTTCCTTTGCGGCATAATTGTCAAGCTGGCGGCAATAAATGAACATGTTCCCTCCGTTAAGGCAGGAATCATACCTTCCCATTTTTCAGCAATTCTGACCTTTAAATTAACTCCCAGATAATCAGCAAAAGCCTTTGCAAGGTCATACTCAAAACCCATTGCCTGTTCCCTGTACAGGTAGTAACAGTGGGCGTTATTACGGGTACAGACAGTAATTTCACCGGCTTTAAGAATGCCTTTAAGTACATTATTAGAACCCCATTCCTTATCACATCCAAAATAACAAACTGAAAAAGTAAATAATACAGCCACTATTGCCAAAATCAGGCAAGCTGCCTTTTCATAGAAATTTATTTTATCTTTAGAACAATGCAATTAGAATGCTCCCAGTTGGCACTCATTAATTTTAATATTCATGTCTTCGCATATACCGCTGACTGTCATCTTATTTACTTTAAAGCGGGATGCGATATTCCACGCAATTTTGCACTCCAGCTTTCCTTCAACAAGATTGTCGGTAATTGTATTTTTAAGATTTTGGTTTTCAGTCTTTACAGGCTTTACAATTTTTTTATCAGGTCTATACCCAAACAATCCCATCCGGCATTTTACCAACCTGCAATTAATTGAGTCTGCGATCATTCCAACCTTATCCGGAGAGACATTGAGCTCCTTTGCTATCAAAAATGCAGATGCACATGAGAGTTCATTGTTTAATGAATGTTTTAAAATCTCATATTTAATTAAGCTGTCAGGTTTTTCGGAGGACCCCATAATTCTCCTCTACCTTCTGTTTTTTTTCAACCGTGAACCGATAACTGTAAACCGTGAACGGTTACTACTTATCATTGTGTCACGGTTAACTGAATATCAAATTACAATAACTAACAGACGATTTCTCTTTATTCAAGTGAAATAGACACTTGTGTTTTGCAATTGTTTTTCCTATTG
>JAIVWD010000037.1:0-6014 GCA_049190315.1 Deltaproteobacteria bacterium
TGCTGGGAGTTACCGCACCGGATGGGTGATTGTGTGCGACAATGATCGACGGAGCATTATATTTGATGGCTGTCTGGATAATATCGCGAATATATGGATTCGCCCTGTCAACTGTACCATAGTCGATATCAATCATGTCTGATACGGCATTCCGTCTGTTGAGAAGAAGAAGCACAAAACGCTCTTTTTTTAAATCTCTCATGAGGGGCATAAGATAGTTTGCCACGTCGGACGATTTTTTAATGGAACCTTCCAGGGCCTTTTCTTCGCTCAACATCCTTCGGCCCAATTCGATGGCTGCTTTGATCTGGGCAATCTTTGCGTCTTTTAGGCCGGAAATCTCTTTAAACTCAGAAGCGTCGATGCCGCTCATGGCGCGGAGCGACTTGTATTTGTGGAGCAGTTCCTTCCCGATATCAACGGCGCTTCTTCCCGGTGTCCCTGTCCTGATAAGAATGGCAAGAAGCTCTGCATTGCTTAACGTCTGTTCGCCATATTTAAGCAATTTTTCCCGTGGGCGGTCGTCTTTTGACCATTCACGGATGGGAAGGGGATATTTTTTAGCTTTCTTTTTCATTTGTAAAAAATGTTGTGTCGGTAATCATTTGTTTGTTTTTCCTGTTGGATAAATTTCCGGTATGCTTAAGGTTTTATGTATTTCTTTTCAATCGGCTGCAATGAATAGTAATATTTTTCGTTTGTAAGCTTTTCGTCTATGACTTATTCTTAAAATGAGAATCGTATCATCGATTATAGAATGAATTATCCGACAATCTTCAACCTAAGTTGAGCGATTTTTTACTCGATCTGCACCAATCTCTTGCGCATCAAGGACTTGCGAAAAGTCTCGACATATCCATTGGTATGCCTACGATTTTCGCAAACCTCGCTGCATCAAGACCTTGGCACATTTCTTCGCAAAAAATCGCTCAACTTAGGTATAATTTATACGGTTGAGCAATAAAAACTGCTGAAAGATCCTCAATGAAGCCTCAAAGCTTTAAAGATAAAGCCATAAGGTTTGCAAAAACCTGGTATCTGGTCGCCCTGGCAGCCATTGGTGCCCTTGCGGTAGGAACAGGTGCTTTTGACTTCAATTCCACCGTAACGTCATGGTATATATTATTACCAGGTACTTTTATAATTGCCGCCGGTCTTTTGGACATCGCACACCGCCTGAAAGGCCGTCTGCCGGCTCATTTTCCCGCACAGATTCAAGGCCCGCTTCTCTGGACAGTAACGGCATGGATGCTGTTGCGAATGTCCGGCCCTTATTCAAAACACTCAATCATTATTCCAGCAGGATTTATCGCCTGGCTTGTCACAACATATCCTCCTAAAGTTTTTCTTTTTCCCATTTTGTTCGCTTTTATAATGGAAGCAGGCCTGACAATTACCGGCCGGCAATCAGTAGCTGGATTGGCTCTCAATATGCTTCTTTACGGGCTGATAGCCGTATTCCTGGTCTTCTTTGCACGCAGCCAGGCGTATCGCAAAAAACTGGCCGGCTTAATCGCCAGAGCCAAAAAGAAATCAGATAATAGGGAATACGCCAAAGATTTAGGAATAACCGCACCCGGACCTTCCATACTTGAAACCCTGCCGGAATTTGAGGCAATAGAAAATAAGGAGCAACCCGGTGTCTCAACCATAGAAACTATTACCGACTCCTTTGATCTGCAATTAGAACTTATCAGACAGGCTCTTAATCTCACGACTGTTGCTGTGCTATGGCCGGATATACAGGGGCGCGAACTCAGGCTGCGAAACATTTCGACTATTCGCAAAGACATACAGCCAGGCCCATACCCGATAGGAACCGGAATTACCGGTGCCCTTCTCAAAGATAGAAATGAAATTACTCTGTCGCCGGTTAGGGCTGACTTTTCCGGTCTGCCCTATTACATCAAAAAAGGAGGAGTCGGGAGCCTTTTAGCGGTTAACATACTGGATAATTTACAAGGAGAATCAAGCCCGGTGGACAGAAAAATTTCCGGTATTCTTTGTGTAGATCGCACGGAAAAATCGGACTGGAATGAGTCTGAACTCACGATTCTCAAGCTGCTGGGCAAAAAACTCTCCCTGGATATCAATATGGGAAGGCAGCTTTACACTATGAATCGTGAGCGAAATGCTTTTCAGCAAGTCTGCATAGGGCTGCGTGAACTTAACAGCGTTCTGGGTCTGGAACCTGTCTTCGATGCCTCTATCAAAGCTGTCACAACACTGGTACAGACTGATTTCATTGCTATCAGCCTGCTTCAGGGCGAATACCACTCAATTGTCAGGGCTGAAGGATTGCATGCAAAAAATTTACAAGGGATGAAATTTTCAAAAAACGAAGGAATAGTCGGCCAGGTCATGAAAATCAACCGCTCTCTGCCGGCAGGAGCCGAATACAGAGGGCCGGCACCGATATTCAGCAAAGAACAGCGATTCCCGGACTTCGGCTCATTGCTTATTCTGCCTCTACAGAAAGAGAAAGGCGACTCAATAGGAGCGCTGACTGTTGCGGCCAGAAAACCCGGAGTATTTACCAGACATCGCAGAGATATACTTGAACTGATTGCTGCTCAGGTGGCCATAAAAATCGACCTTGCTCAGGCTCATGAACAGATAAACAAAATTGCTACAATTGACGGGCTCACAAATCTTGCCAATCACAAAACGTTTCAGCATGCTTTTGACGTCATGCTTAACCGCGCACAGCGAAGATCAGGCCGTCTTTGTTTAATCTTATGCGACATAGACTATTTCAAACGAACTAATGCCTATGGACACCCTTTTGGCGATCAGGCTCTAAAAATCATTGCAGACACTCTGGCCGGAACAGTCCGAAAGGTTGACCTGGTTGCCCGCTACGGAAGTGAGGAATTTGCAATTATTCTCGAAGACTCTGATGAATACGGAGGTTTGGAGATGGCGGAGCGTATCCGCAAAAAAGTCGATGCGCTGTCGCTACGTCAGGATAATAATACAGTTAATATAAGCATATCTCTCGGTCTTGCTGCATTTCCGGATGACGGAGACAAAAAATCCCTGCTCATAGATCACGCGGATCGGGCGCTGTACAAAGCAAAGACAAGCGGCAAAAATTGCATAAAAACCTGGTCTGAAATAACTTAAAAAACCCATTATAAATGAAGAATGAAGGAGGCCCTAACTGAGTTAGCGGTTTTTGTAAGCGTTCACGGAACATTGAAATTAGAAATTGGAAATTTGGCCTTCATGCTTTTGTACTGTTCTTTCCAATTTCTACTTTCCAATTTCAAGTTTCAAGCCGTGAACGGCTACCGGTTTTTTATAAGCTCTAACGCTTTTTTGAATTTATTGCTTATCAACTCTGTCATATCAACCGCATCTTCCAGCAGAAGGCCAACATCATTCATGCCTTTTTCTTTTGTCTTTTTTGCCCAATCTCTATAGTTTTCAGCATGATCATCATTATGCTTAATCCAGTGCTCAAGTAGTTTGACCAATTTTTCATCAAATGTTAAACTAATATGTATTTCATGATTATGATCATGGGTCATATGAGTTCTCCTTATATAAGTTGAAATAAATATAAAAATTCACCACAGAACAACACGGAGTTTCACTGAAAATTATAAACAATGAGTAGGTCTAACTACTCAGGTTCACAGTTCCTCGGTGTAATTCCGTGAAAATCCGTGGTGAATTATTGCAACTAAATTTGATATTTATAATTATTAATGTTTACAGTCAACATATTGCACAAAAGTAATAGTGACTACTCACGTAGTCAGGCTGAAGCTGTTTAGGCTGAAGGTTGAAGGGGTCAGAAGAACACGATTGCCGTACTTTACCGGAAACATCTGATTCTTGCACCAAACATGGCTTCAAAATGCGCTTTTTCCTAACGGTCTTCAGCCTTCAGCCTATCCACCTGAGTAGTTACAAGTAATATACTATTTCCATGATTAAAAATTTCATCAATAAAAAAAATATTGTTATTCTACTTATAATAATGAGTGGCATTATTTGCGGAATTTTAGCGGGTTTTTTTTTAGCTCTGACGCACGACCTGCCCCAGATAAGCTCCCTTGAAAATTTCAGGCCGTCCGCAGTCACCCGAATATATTCATCAGACAAGGTTCTTATAGCGGAACTATTTGCAGAAAAAAGGGACCCGGTACCTCTTAAAGTCATTCCCGAATACCTCAAAAAAGCCATGATTACAACAGAAGACAGAAACTTTTACACCCACAGTGGAATTGATCTGAAAGGAATCGCCAGAGCTATAATAAAGGACATATGGGCGGGAAAATTTGTTGAAGGAGCAAGCACCATCACACAGCAGCTCGCAAAAACGCTTTTCCTTAATCCAAAAAAGACCCTTGTCAGAAAATTAAAGGAAGCTTTTCTGGCTTTTCACCTGGAACGTCGCTACACCAAGGATGAAATACTGGAGCTCTATCTCAACCAGGTATATTTCGGCAGCGGCGCATATGGAGTAGAATCTGCCGCAAGAATATTTTTCAACAAATCAGTAAAAGACTTAACCCTTGCTGAATGCTCGCTTGTTTCAGCCATGCCAAAAGCTCCCTCAAGATATTCTCCGCTGGTCAACAGAGCTCTATCAATAAAGCGCAGAAACATTGTATTAAAACAAATGCTGGAAACAGGCATAATTAATGAAACAGAATATAATAATGCATTAAATGAAACACTTAACTTATCAAAAAAAAATAAAAACTCGCTCAAAGCGCCTTATTTTGTTGAATATGTTAAAGATTCCCTTGAAAATATTATAGGCTCATCAAGACTTTATAAAGGAGGGCTTACAATATATACTACTCTTTCCTATGAGCTGCAGAAAACGGCTGAGGATGCAATCGCAAAGGGCATTTCAGATCTTGAGTCAAGGATGAAACAGCAGGGAATAACTAATCCTGACCCTCAAAGTGCCCTTGTCTGCCTTGACATTCAGTCAGGAGGAATTCTTGCCATGATCGGCGGCAAAGATTTTTATAAAAGTCCTTACAACAGAGCCACCGTTGCAAGGAGACAGCCAGGTTCGGCTTTTAAACCAATTGTCTATGCTCATGCAATTGAAAAGGGTTTCACGCAAAACATGAAGATACTGGATGCCCCTGTTGTATTCAGGGGAGGAAAAGCAGGAGAAGATTGGAAGCCTGAAAACTTTTCCAAAACTTATCAGGGAGAAATAACTCTTAGAAAAGCTCTTGCTCTTTCTGAAAATATACCGGCGATCAGGCTAATAGAAATGCTTGGCCCTTCGTCTGTAGTCCAGTTCGGATACAAACTCGGCATTGAATCTACTCTTTCTCCAAATTTATCTCTTGCTCTTGGGACTTCTGAAGTGACTCTTTTAGAATTGACTTCTGCCTATACGGTTTTTCCAAACAGGGGAAAAAATATAAAGCCGTACGGAGTAATGGAAGTTGTTGACCACAACGGACGCATTGTCTGGCGTGCAAAACCAAAGAAAAGGCTGGTAATGTCACGTACCGGTGCCGCAATAATGACAGACATGCTTATAGCGGTCGTAAAAGAAGGTACCGGCAAAAAAGCAAGTATTATAAAACGTCCTGTCGCCGGGAAAACAGGGACTACAGATAAATGTAAAGACGCCCTTTTTATCGGATTCTCGCCGTCAATTGCAACAGGTGTATGGGTGGGTCAGGATAAGTTTGTCACCTTGGGGAAACGGGAAACAGGCGCAAGAGCCGCTCTTCCCATATGGATGGAATTTATGGAAAAAGCGCTGGCAGACAAAGCTTTTCAATACTTTGACATCCCTGACGATGTGGTACGGCTGAATATAGACCCTGTCACCGGACTTCCGGAGAATGCAAAATCACCAAATGCCGTTGCAGCTCTTTTTAAAAAAGGAACCGAGCCCAGGGAATATCATTCCCCTTGACACCCTATATTAATACCTAAATTGAGCGATTTTTTACTCGACCTGTACCAATCTCTTGCGCATCAAGGGTTTGCGAAAAGTCTCAACATATCCATTGGTATGCCTA
>JAIVWD010000037.1:6024-16861 GCA_049190315.1 Deltaproteobacteria bacterium
AACAGGCTTAAATTATGACAAAATTCTACATTTTTATAATAAGAGTTGTCCTTGGAGCTGCTTTTGCCGTTTTACTCTCCCGCTTTTTCTATCCCGGCGCAAATATCATATATGTAGCATGTATGGGAATGTTCCTTGTCGGAGCCGCGTATATAGCAGAGTATTTTCGCAAGAAAAAATCAACATGAAACAGATAATTCTCGGAACAGCCGGACATATAGATCACGGGAAGACCGCCCTTATCAAGGCGCTTACAGGCATAGATACCGACCGGTTAAAGGAAGAAAAACTCAGAGGAATAACTATTGAACTGGGCTTTGCCTCTATTGATCTCCCCAGCGGTCAGCATCTTGGTATTGTTGACGTGCCCGGCCATGAAAAATTTATAAAAAACATGGTCGCAGGGGCTACCGGTATTGATATTCTTGCCATGGTTATCGCGGCTGACGAAGGAGTAATGCCTCAGACAAGAGAGCATATGGAAATTTGCACTCTTCTGGAAATAAAACAAGGTCTCGTTGTTTTGACAAAGACAGACCTTGTGGATGAAGAATGGCTGGAGCTTGTAATCGAAGATGTAAACGAATTTACCCGTGGGACATTTCTTGAGGGCAAACCGGTTCTGCCGGTATCATCTGTTACAGGCCAGGGGATTCCTGAATTTATAAAAGTCCTTGATGAATTAAGCGCAATGACTCCCAGCCGTTCTGTAAAAAGTCTGTTTCGTCTTCCTGTAGATAGAGTTTTCAGCATGAAGGGGTTTGGCACAGTTATTACAGGCACCCTGATTTCAGGACATGTCAAGACCGGCGATACCATTATGATATATCCCTCCGGCATTACATCAAAGGTCCGCGGTATTCAGGTGCATAATCAGAGCGTCAGTATTGCGGAAGCCGGAATGCGTACAGCTATTAACTTTCAGGGGCTTGAGAAAGCTTCCGTGCAAAGAGGAGAGGTAGTATCAAGCCCGGGAGCTTTAAAACCGAGCTATATGCTTGACGTGTCTATTCACTTTCTTAAAAGCAATAAAAAACCCGTTAAAAACCGCACACTCATCAGATTCCATACAGGTACCAGCGAAATTTTAGGCCATGTTGTATTGCTTGATAAAGACGAAATTATCCCAGGAGAAACTACTGTTGCCCAAATTCGGCTTGATTCTCCAGTCGCAGTCGTAAGGGATGACAAATTCGTTGTCCGAAGCTATTCTCCTGTCCGCACAATCGGCGGCGGACAAATATTAAACCCGCTTCCCCAAAAACATAAACGGTTCAAAAAAAGTATTTCTGAAGGATTAAAAGCTCTGGTAAGCCAGCCGCCTGAAGAAATCATTGCCTACCATGTTGACAATTCCGGTTATAAAGGGATCTCATTCTCAGACCTCAAAATTATGACCAACATGCCTGAAAAACAGCTTGATAACGCCCTTCAAAAACTACTCTCAATAAAGACCGTTACGCTTGCCGACAGGGAAAACAAAATTTACATTCATAAAAACTGCTTTGAAAATCTAAATAAAAAAATTTCATTATTTCTTGAAAATTATCACAGGACAAATCCGCTAAAAGCCGGTATGCCCAAAGAAGAACTCAAGTCCAAGCTGCCTTCGGCTGGTTTAAAACTTTTTAATCTTATGATAGACATGATGATAAAAAACAAAGAAGTCGTTTCTGAGGGAGAGACTGTCCGCCTTTCTTCACATACTGTTTCCCTTGGAGGCGATCAGGCTGAAGTAAAAGAAAAAATTTTGACTACATATCTTAAAAGCGGACTCTGTCCTCCTTATTTCAAAGATCTGAGCAAAACACTTGATATTGATCCAAAAAGAGCCAAAGATGTGCTTATGCTTCTTGTAAAGGAAGGCCTGATAATCAAAACAAAAGAAGAACTTTATTTCCATGTGGAGGTTGTAACTGATCTGAAAAAAAGACTGGTCGATTTTCTTTTAACACACGGAGAGATAACGACTCCCCAGTTTAAGGAGATGACAGGCACAACACGTAAATATTTAATCCCATTAATAGAATATTTTGATTCCAAGAACGTTACAATCCGGATAGGCGATATTCGCAGGCTCAGAAAACGTTAGGAACGGTGACGAAATAATTCCCCAATCAAAGTCGCGCCAGACCATATCTGATAACCCTTCTGCCAGTTTGCGAGCTGTGCGGGTAGGTCACAAATGATAGGACATAGGTTACCCAAGTCCTTCCGAATGTTCTAATTCTCATCGACAGATTCCTGTAGGGGCGGGTTTATTCCGCCTAAAGCGAATTTGGAAGGCGGCGTAAAGCCGCCACTACGACAGATCCTTCATCGCAATCAACTTATTGACAAAACACAGTAAATGCTACCCGCACAGCTCGCAACTTTTGAGCATCCTTCAGCAATTTACAGTGTTAGCGCTTCTCGTTCCCATGCTCCAGCGTGGGAATGCATAAAGTTATAACCAAGATCTTCTATAGCCCGCCGAAGGCGTACCACAACTTTAGGCATTTTAGGCACTTTAGCTCACTTTAGGCACTTTATATACTTAATCAGCCTTGTTTTCAACAACTGGCTGGGGCGGGGAAGGTTGATTTAGTGTAGCTATATTCCCGCGGTTTATTTTTATTCGTACTCTATCTGCTATTTCCACTGTTACTGTGGCATCATCCGCACTGGTAATTCTTCCATGAATACCACCGCTTGTTACTACGCGGTCGCCCTTTTTTAGAGTACTTATCATTTCACGATGTTGTTTGCTTTTTTTCTGCTGGGGCCGGATGAGCAGAAAATAGAATATGGCAAACATAATAATCAGGGGAATAAATGCTGTAAACCCGCCTGGTTGTCCGCCGCCTGCTGCTCCGCCCTGTCCCATTGCATATGCTATACTAATCAAAATTAACCTCCATGTTTAAAGTTCAGACCTCGTTAAAATATATTTTTATATAGGCTCCAAGCCTTTTATTCACAATGAATTGGATAAAAATTGGACACTGTCGGTCTGGGTTCAACGGTTCACGGTTCCAGGTTCATGGTTAATCGCGTTGCGATTTTTTTCTATGCCATTGATTTTAATAGGCAAACATCATGAGTCTGTCAACCTTTGAACCGCTGAACCTTGAACCGTTGAACCGTAACTACTAATTGTCCCAAAAATCCACCTTTAATCAACAAAAATTAACGAGGTCTGAAGTTATTGATATATTTTAATTATTCCAAGCCATTTCAGTAGTACCGAGTACACTTGTAATTACGATTTTTATATTTGAGCAGGTATCATCAATTATATTTTTGTCGGTTCCCGGCAACTTTACAGGGAATCTGACGAGATAAATTGTTTCCCAGGTGTTCATATATGGGAAAAAGTGAGTAAGTATTGCATCAATCTTTTTAATTTTCCTTATCTCAAGCGGTTTTATCTTTTTTCCATTGCCTGCGTTAAGATATATTTTCCATATAGAATCTTTTTTATTAAAATCATTCCATTTTTTATCCGGTACGTATGCAGACATTATAAAATCGTTGTATATTAAAGAAGCTTGTTTTTGATCTTTTATAAGTTTTTCCTTTTCTTTCCTGCCAAGCTTATAAGTCCTGGCGTACTCATTTGCATAGGCCTCTCTGAATTCAGGCGATTTGAAGGTAGCTGAAGTCATTAGCTCAAGATCAAGGCCTCTATATATGCGAGCTTCACTCGTCCATTTCATTAGCACTGCTTTGTAAGTGCTTCCCTGGTATGGATCGGATGATGCTTCAATTTGTTTCACTGTTGAAACGATCTGACATCCCTGACATACTGCAAGGATAACCATCAGCAAGATACTTTTTAATATAAAAATGTAATAGTCAGTTTTCATGGTCAATTTAGGTTTTAAATACACGGTCAAAAATTATGCCGATATACTTTAAATGATAGTTGACGTCAAATAGTTCTTCAATTTTTTTCTTGCTTAGATGAGCGCATATCCCTTTATCTTTCTTTATCAGCTCCTTAAAAGGCTTTTTTTCTTTCCATACACGCATTGCCTGTTTCTGAACCATTTTATATGCGTCTTCACGGCTTACTCCTGATTTGGCAAGAGCAAGAAGTATCTGTTGAGAAAAGATAAGACCATTCAGCATATTAAGATTTTCTTTCATTCTTTTGGGATATACAACAAGATTGTTAATCAAACCCTTTAGCCTGTTTAGCATGTAGTCAATAAGTATTGTGCTGTCAGGGGCGATTATTCTCTCAACAGATGAGTGGCTTATATCCCTTTCATGCCAGAGAGGGATGTTCTCCAAAGCAGCCATAGCATTAGACCTGACGATTCGTGCGAGGCCGCAAAGGTTTTCAGATCCTATCGGATTCCTCTTGTGAGGCATGGCTGAAGAACCTTTCTGCCCTTTTGAAAAATACTCTTCCGCCTCAAGAACTTCTGTTCTTTGAAGATGCCTGATTTCAAGAGCCATTTTTTCGATTGATGATGCCATGATAGCTAACGCTGTAAAATATTCGGCATATCGGTCTCGTTGTATGATTTGCGTTGAAGCAGGGGCTGGTTTGAGATCCAGTTTTTTGCAAACATATTCTTCAATTTCAGGTGGAATATTGGCAAAAGTACCGACTGCTCCCGAAAATTGACCGAAACTGATGTTTTCGACAGCGCGCTCAAATCTTTTTCTGTTGCGCTGCATTTCATCATACCAGACTGCCAATTTCAGCCCGAATGTAACAGGTTCTGCATGAATTCCGTGCGATCTTCCGACCATGACGGTATCCTTGTGCTCAAAGGCTCTTTTCTTAATTATACTTAACAGGTCTTCGCAGTCTTTTATGATAATTTCCCCGGCTTTTTTGAGAAGATAAGCCATGCTTGTATCAAGAATGTCGGAAGATGTCAGCCCCATGTGGATATATCTCGAGTCAGGCCCGACATGTTCAGCAACATTTGTCAGAAAGGCTATTACGTCATGTTTGGTCTCAGCTTCTATTTCTTCTATTCTTTTAACGGAGAAACCGGCTTTTTTCTTTATGTTTTTAAAAGCTTTTTTTGGAATCATTTTGTTTTGCGACATGGCTTCACAGGCTAAAATTTCAACTTTCAGCCATGTGTGATACTTGTTTTCATCACTCCAGATATCGCCCATAATACTTCTTGTATATCGTTTTATCATTTGTTGCTCTGCTCCACTTGTAGTTTAGGCACTTCAGCGGTTATGAATTTTAATAAATAAGTCTCATCATTCCGCACGGACAAACAAGTTTGTCCATGCCACCCGCTGCCCGCCGCCTTCAGCCTTCAGCCTTCTACCTTCAGCCTTCTCATTACTGATCAATATGTATCCAGAGAGTTTCTCCGTCAAACTGGATGCGGTTTGCATTATTATAATCAATCCGGTCCAAAAGAGCAAAAATCCGGTCCATATTATAAACAACAACTTTGCTTAATGGATATATCAGGTTAAGATCCACAGCGATTTTGCGTTCTTTGATGTTGTAAATGGTAACAATTTTTTCGGAAAATTTTAAAATTTTGCCGATTCCTGAACTGAAGCCCTTTCTGTCCGGCTCGTCGGCAAGTGGAGAAAGAGCAATACCCTTGTGATCCAAGTAATCCTTTAAAAACTTAAAGTGTATATTCCAGATGTTGTCTTCAGGTTTGACCACATATATTCCGAATGCTCTTATCCTGTCATCCGGCTGGGTTACTCCCTCTATGTCCTTTTCAATAATATCACCGCTTTTAATACGTATCTTGTCCAGAATTTCCTGCATGGGAACTATCGTATCACCTATTTTAAGTGATTCATCAGATTTTACAATGAGATCAACACTTTTTTCCACTCCATATTTTGTTTTACGCTCTTGGGTAAGTATTTGAAGCTCTTTGTCTTTTTCCAGCTTGTTGTAGTCTATTACAGTCTGGGATTTTATAGGAACATGAACTTTTTCCGGCAAGTTTTTTTCAACAGGCCCGGTTGCTTTCTGCATTAAAAATAAACCGGCAACAGCTATTGCAGCAGAAATGGCACAGATTATGATAATGACGGCAATCTTATTTGATATGGCTGCATTTTTTTTAGGCATAATTTTTGTAACTACTCAGGTTGTTAGGTTCACGGTTCAAAGTTCACGGTTGGTTGTTTTGATTTCTTCATTGCTCTTTAACCTTGAACCGTGAACCCGACTAGTTTCTATTTTGAACTGATGATCTTGCTGTCTCCGAGGAACAAGGTGCTATCGCCTTTTATTGATATTGACAGATTACGCCTTAACTCAAGGTCAATTATTTCTTTTCTTTTATTATTCAGAAGATAGTCAGCTACCTCAACAGGGACTATGCCTGTTACTTTGGAAACTTCCTGTTTTAGAGTTTCGATGCTAAGTTGTCTCAAAAAAGCAAGAGCCAGGGTTTCAGGAGATGGAGTCATGCCTTTTCCATGGCAATATTTGCAGGCTTCAAAACCGCTGTATCCAATAGATGGCCTGATTCGCTGCCTCGACATTTCCATTAACCCAAATTTAGAAATTTTTCCTACTTTTGTTTTTGCCTTATCTTTTTTTAAATGGTTTTTCAACGTTGCTTCTACTTCTGATTTGTGCTTTTGGTCTCTCATGTCAATTAAATCCAGCACAACAAGACCGCCCAGATCTCGCAGACGCAGTTGACGGGCAATTTCTTCGGCTGCTTCAATGTTGGTCTGCAAAGCAGTTTCTTCGATAGATTTTTTTTTGGTTGCTTTGCCTGAATTAACATCTATGGCGACTAAAGCTTCGGTTTGTTCTATTACAATTGATCCACCTGATTTCAGGTTAACTCTGTTTTTATATATAGAAGCGATCTGGTCTTCAAGCTGGTATTTTGTAAATATAGGTTTTTCACTTTTATATAATTTAACACTTTTGGTATGTTTAGGAGATATGATTTTAATAAAATCTTTAACTTCATGGCAAACTGAGGCGTTGTCAATAAGGATTTCATTAATATCCGTAGTAAAATAGTCCCTTATGGATCTTAAAACAAGATTTCGTTCTTTAAAGAGAAGCGCTGGAGCCTTTTCCTTCATTATCTGGCTTTTAATATTTTTCCAGAGTCTGAAAAGATAATTCAAATCTTTAGAAAGCTTTGTTTTTGTACAATCTTTTCCGGCAGTCCTTACAATGAGCCCAAATCCTTCCGGGATATTAAGCTCGGGTATAATTTTTTTTAGACGATTTCGTTCATCTTCATTTTCTATTTTTCGTGAAATCCCCCGCTGTTCACTTCCCGGCATAAAAACCACGAACCTTCCAGCAAGAGATATAAATGTTGTAAGCATGGCTCCCTTTTTCATAAAAGGGTCTTTTGTTACTTGTACAACCAGTTCCTGCCCTTTCTTAACAAGATTTGATATGGAAGAGTCTCCGGCATAATTATCTTGAAAGTAATCGCTGTGGATTTCATTCTTCTGAAGAAATCCATGTCGTTCTGCTCCATAATCAACAAATGCGGCCTGAAGACTGGGTTCAACGCGAGAAATTACTGCTTTGTATATGTTACCGTGTGTAATTTCTTTTGAGGCACTTTCGATATGAAATTCCTCAAGTTTATTGTCAATTACTTTTGCGATTCTGCATTCTTCAGGATCTACCGCATTTATCAGAACCTTACTGATCATATAATATTTATCCTTTTTCTTTTTTGGAAAGGAAGATGTTAATGTTATTTTAACAAGTTATTATAAGTATTTTTTTGATTGAACCTTGAATATGAAATTGTCAAGTACAAGTCAAACTATTTCTGATCGGTGGTTTTCGACAGTCTTGCTATTTATATCATATTATGACATGAGGTGATAGTGTTTGAGAAAGGGTAACTTGTTCACGGTTAACAGTTTACAGTTTCCAGTTAACGGTTGATCAAAACATAAAGTAACTAGTCAGGTTGATAGACTGAAGGTAGAAGGCTTTTAGGGAGAAGACTCCCAGAAGCCAATATGTTATTAAAGCGGATAGAAATTTTGTCCTAAACATAGAAAATAACGTTCAGGAATCATCTGTTTCCTTCAGCCTTCAGCCTATAGCCTTTAGTCTAAATATCTGAGTAGTTGCCATGCTTCAATCATTACAAAATTCACTAAAAACTGTAAACCGTTACGAGAAAGGTAGTAATAGTAAATGGATAAAAAATACGATCCAAAGATAATAGAAAATAAATGGCGGATTTACTGGGAAAGTTCAAAGCTTTTTAAGGTTGATGAGGACCCGGAAAGGCAAAAGTATTACCTTCTTGAAATGTTTCCCTATCCTTCCGGCAAGATACACATGGGGCATGTTAGAAACTATACCATAGGCGATGTCATTGCCAGGTACAAAAAAATGCAGGGATTCAATGTATTACATCCAATGGGATGGGATGCATTTGGTATGCCGGCGGAAAACGCTGCAATTGCAAACAGATCTCATCCGGCAAAATGGACATATGAAAATATTGATACTATGCGTCGCCAGTTGAAACGTATTGGATTCAGCTACGACTGGGAAAGAGAATTCGCCACCTGCAGCCCTGAATATTATAGATGGGAGCAATGGTTATTCTTAAAGATGTATGAAAAGAAAATGGTTTACAGGAAGGAATCGTTTGTTAACTGGTGTAATTCCTGTCAGACCGTGCTTGCCAACGAGCAGGTTGAGGCCGGTATGTGCTGGAGATGTGGCAAAGCTGTTCGCCAAAAGAAACTCTGGCAGTGGTTTTTCCGAATTACCGATTATGCTGAAGACCTTCTGGCTTACTGCGATAATCTTCCGGGCTGGCCTGATAAAGTTATTGCCATGCAGAAAAACTGGATCGGGAAAAGTTTTGGCGCGGAAATTCGTTTTCCTATAGAGAATCCTCCTGATAAAGATGAGCATATATCTGTTTTTACTACGCGGCAGGATACGGTTTTCGGAGCAACATTCATGTGCCTTGCTCCGGAACATCCCCTTGTGCTGAAGCTTTCAGAAGGAACGAAGCAGGAAAAACAGGTAAGAGAATTTATTGAACGAATATCTATGCAGGACAGGTCGGTCAAGGCCGTTGAAGGTTATGAAAAGGAGGGCGTTTTTACAGGAGCCTACTGCATAAACCCGTTGAGCAAGAGAAGAATCCCAATTTATACAGCTAATTTTGCCCTGATGGAATATGGTACCGGTGCGGTTATGTCTGTTCCCGCACATGACCAGCGTGATTTTGATTTTGCTAAAAAGTACGGGATCGATATAGTTATTGTTGTAAAACCATATGATTGTGATCTTGATTCTGATGCAATGACGGAAGCTTATATTGCTGATGGAGTAATGGTTAATTCCGGTCAATTTGACGGAATGGATAACAGAAAAGCTTTAGATGCAATAGCTTCTTTTCTTGAAGATAATGATATCGGGAAGAGAACTGTAAGTTTTAGATTAAGGGACTGGGGTATTTCCAGACAACGATATTGGGGCGCGCCGATTCCCATGATTTACTGCAACAAATGCGGAATCGTTCCTGTGCCTGAAGAAGACCTTCCCGTAATACTTCCGGAAGATGCTAACCTTCTGGAAGACGGCGGATCACCGCTTTCAAAACTCGAATATTTTGCAAATACCAGGTGTCCGGCATGTGGAGCTTCTGACGCAAGAAGAGAAACCGATACAATGGACACATTTGTAGAGTCTTCCTGGTATTTTGCCAGATATTGCAGCCCTGATTGCAACACCGGCATGTTTGATAAAAAGGCCGTTGAATACTGGATGCCGGTAGACCAGTATATCGGAGGGGTAGAACATGCTGTTTTACATCTTCTGTATTCAAGGTATTTTACACGTGTACTAAAAGATTTTGGCCTGGTAAGTTTTAAGGAGCCTTTTACCAGGCTGCTTACCCAGGGTATGGTTTGTAAGGAGACTGTTTCATGCCCTGATCACGGCTATCTTTTCCCAGAAGAGGTGGATGAGGGCAGCGGCAGTTCTGATCGTTTTTGTAAAAAATGCGGCAAGAAAGTTGTGGTGGGTCGTATTGAAAAAATGTCAAAATCAAAAAAGAATGTAATAGATCCGAATATGTTGCTTGATAAATATGGTGCGGATACCACGAGACTTTTCTGCCTTTTTGCAGCTCCTCCACAACGTGATCTCGAATGGAGTGAGCAGGGAGTCGAAGGCAGTTGTCGCTTTCTTAACCGTGTATGGCGTATTGCATCGAACTGCATGGATTACATAAAAGATATTTCGCCGTATTATGGAAGTCCTGACAAGCTTGATGGTGAATTGCGTGATTTATACAGAAAGACACACTATACAATAAAAAAGGTTACCAGAGATATTGAAGATAGATTTCATTTTAATACAGCTATAAGCGCTGTTATGGAACTTGTGAATGCTATGTCGGGCATTGATCTTCAAAAAAACGGTCATAAAAGGAACTCCGTTGTCAGGCATGCCCTGGAGTCTGTTGTGCTCCTTTTAGCGCCGATAGTTCCTCATTTTTCCGAAGAACTCTGGGAGGCATTGGGAAATGAGTCCAGTATACTTTTAGCTTCCTGGCCTGAATACAATAAGGAAGCTCTGTCTAAAGATGACCTTTTGATTGTTGTCCAGGTTAACGGCAAGCTCAGAAGCAGGTTTAATGTAGATGCTGATGCAGATGATAATACCTTAAAAGAAATGGCGCTTTCAGATGAGCGGGTTAAAAAGTTTATAAAGGGTAAGCCCGTTAGAAAAATTATAGTTGTAAAGAAAAAGCTGGTTAATATTGTTATATAACTCAAGTTTCGCACCCACTAATTCCTATGAGCCTTCTCTGGCAGGGCAGGTATTAGATAGTTTTTTTAAAAGAGCAAAATAATATGATTGATATTC
>JAIVWD010000038.1:0-16766 GCA_049190315.1 Deltaproteobacteria bacterium
TACCAGCGGGCAAACAGCTTATCAAAATATTTTTCATCCTGTACCATTTCTCTGGTAACTTTATATGGCTCCCTGATGCCCATATAATTTAATGCTGATGCACCGAAGAATAATTTTTTAAGTCTCTCGGATATCTGCACGTTATTCTGATGTGCATATTGTTCTATATAACTCTGAATATCTTCGTCCAAAATAAGTTCAACTCCGTATTCTTTTTTAAAATTCTCAACAAAATCCGCAAATGGAGACCTTTCCAGCATTTTTAACAGTTCATCTTTGGGTCTTTCACATAACTTCTTAGTAACCTCTAATTTTGAAAAATTTGTACCTGGAAGCTCAAATTGGAAATCCGTTAAGATGTTTTCCCATACACTTACCAGAGCGCGGGCGCCTGTCTTTTTATTTTCCGCCTTTTCCGCTATATATTCAACCGCCTCAGGCGTAAATTCCAGATCAATGCCAAACAACTTAAATTCCAGCTCATATTGATTGAGAATTGAATCTTCGGTTTCCTGCATAATGCGAATTAAATCGTTTTTGGACAACAGATTGACAAAGGTTCTTATTGGAGACCTGCCGATCAATTCAGGTAAAAGTCCGAACTCAATAAAATCTTCTGCTTCCGCTTCCTTATAGTAGCTTTGCAATTTACCTTTATCACTCTTTTTCTCGTCTTTAGCAAACCCCTTAATTTCAATACTTCCATTTTCATGCACTCTCCCCTTGTGCTGCAAACGCTTTTTTACAATAGATTCCAGATTATCTCCCAGTCGTTCAAAAGAGCCGCCCAATATAAACAGTATGTTTTCAGTACTTATCATGCTCTCTTGTTTTGCAGCCTTTTTACCTTTTTGCCTGGCTATTACTTCTTGAATTTGAGAAGCAGCAGAATATGGATTGTTTATTGATACTGATTTTCTTTCTATCAGTTTAAGTACCGACCTTTGAAATCCTTCCCTGGAAATATCATGCCCAACTGATGCACCATCTTTTGCTTTTTTGTCAATCTCATCAATACATATCAAGCCACCGTAAGTAGTTATGAAACGAGCCTGTTCTTCTCGATTATATCCCGGTGCCAAATCAATCAATTCTCGTATCATATCATCGGCGGTTTTACCGACATAGCCGGCCTCTGTATAATCGGTAGCATCAATTATAAGTGTCGGAACCTGCAAAAGATCACCTAAAACCTCCACACTGTAAGTCTTTCCACTCCCTGAAGGTCCGGCTGTAATGGTATTTTTCTTTCGAAATCTTTTTACCGTCAAATCATCCGGATGCTCGCTAAGATGTTTTATCATAGCAAAATGATATGCAGCGGCAATTGCGAGTCTTTTTTTATACTCTTCCTGTCCAATGACATACTTGTCTAAATGGCTTTTAATTTCTTTAGGAGTATAAATTTTAGGCGCCAAAGACTCTGGAGTTTGTTTTCTTGCACCAAAGCGTTCTGCAAGAATTGCATTAAATGCCTCTTTAGCTCTGTCGTCAGCATCAAGATACGCTTTGGCTGCTTCTTCTTCAGAACAATTATAATCGGTCATTATTTGTGTTATGGCTTCTTTGGGGATTGATATTTTCATATTAATTATTTATCATTATTTACATTAAGTCGCAAGATAATATGGTAACTTCTCAAATCGAAGATTTTTTAGCAGTTAGCTTTTACCTGCCCGCCATCGCACTCGCCGTAACCAGATATGCAAAATTTAGGCGCTTGTGCTCAGGCGAGGCGGGCGTGGCAATTAGCCTTTAGCAGTATTCACCTTGCCTGTTATGGTCAGTTTAATCAGGAGTCGCCTTTTGTGATTATGGGTGATTGGCGATAGGGAGGAAAAAAATGAATTATAAAAAACAAAAGCGATACTTTGAAAAGTCAGGGGTAGTTGATCCAGGCGCATCCTATTATGTTCCTCTGGAGAACGTTACCAATATGGACAATCAGGATATTAAAACTATGGTTGACCTGGGGAGGTACTTTTCCATATTTGCTCCGAGGCAAAGCGGCAAAACCACCTTTTTTGAGGGCTTTTGCCATGAACTGGAAAAAGAGGCTACCTACATGGCTATCCTTCTTAGTTTCCAGGATTACAAAAATCTCAATTCACAAAGATTTTATCAATTGATTCAAAAAGATCTTTACAGACAACTGGTAAACAGGCTGGCCGATGTGGATTGCCCGAGGCTTGATGCGGTGAAAGCGTATCTGGATACGCATAATATTTCTGATCATACCTGCTTTCGTGAGTTATTTGAAGAACTAAATCGCATGATAAAATTGAAAAAAATCGTTATTTTCATAGACGAGTTCGATGGCATCCCAATAGACGAACTGGAGAACTTCCTGACCACCTTAAGAGAACTCTATCAAAGATACAAAAAGCGGACCGACAAAGCTCTTTACTCCGTGGGGCTGGTGGGTATACGCAACATCGCCAAGCTGATTGTAGGGGGTGTCTCCCCATTTAATATCGCTGATCAGGTGAAACTTCCGCCTTTTACTCTAAAGAATGTCCGTGACCTTTATGCCCAATATACAAAGGAAACCAATCAACCCTTTACTGAAGATGCAGTAAAAAAAGTATTTGATGAAACAGCCGGCCAGCCCTGGCTGGTGAACCGCATAGGTACCATTCTGACGATTAACATAAAGCCCGAAACCACAGCCCACATTACTGAAGAAGATGTGGAAAAGGCGATTGACATTCTTCTGTACGAAGAAAACAGCCATTTTGATAACATCACGGAAAAGGCCAAGCAATACAAAGAAACCTTCATTGAGATTGTTTTTAACGGCGTTGAATACATCCCTGGCGATGAGGAGCAGTCCCTTCTTTTGACACATGGTTTGATCAAGGCGGAAGGGAAAAATATTAAGGTGAGCAACCCTATCTATAAAAAAAGGTTCACCAAGACTTTTTTTCGGGAATCCGGGGCAATTATAGATGTATCTGTTAAGGGCTACTTTAGACCTGACGGACTTCTGAACATGGAAGCCATCCTTTCTGATTTTGAGGAATACATCATGCAGATTGGCGTAAACGCTTTTTACAAAAGCCAGAAGCCATATGAGAAAACAGGACAATTCCTGCTCAGTGCCTGGCTGTATCAGTTTGTAGAGGGAGGAAAAGGCGAACTTCGCCTTGAGACGCCGACGGGATTAGGGAGAATCGATATTCTTTTGATCTATCAGGGCCATAAATACATTATCGAGACCAAGATAAATCGTTCAAGCCTTGATAAGACTGTTGAAAAGGCAATTGATCAACTGTGCGGGAAATATCTTTTGACCGAGCGTGCCAATGAGGGATATGTGGTGGTTTTTGATCTTAAGACGATGGTGGGTGAAGTAAGCACACCGCAAAAACGTCTGGTGGAAGGCAAAGAAATATTGAGCTTTAACATCGGGATAGGTAGGTAAAGAAGCTAAGATCTACAACAAAAAATATCAATAGTCTTCCTGTTGTCAAGGAAGATGAACATAGTATTCTACCCAAAAACAAAAGTATTGAGGAGTCGCGAGAACTTGAAGAAAAAGAAGTGAGAAAAATTATGTGCTCCATAATCTGTCCTTATATGCGAATTAAACCTGAATCAATCATACTTTCAAAACCTGCAATATTTTTTATACTGCTATTCTGGTTTTTGCTGCCCTTTCAAATTCAAAATCTCCATGCTGAAAACCTATGTAGTGTGGCAAATCTTATAGGCGATCAGGATGCCGTTCTTGTCGCGGATCACCAGGGCAAAATTATAGTTTCCAAAAATGCCGACAAAAAACTCATTCCTGCTTCAACTCTGAAAATACTTACCTCTCTAATGGCAATGCACTATCTGGGTCCGGATTACAGATTTACTACTGAATTCTACCTGGATAACGATTCAAATCTTAAAATAAAAGGATATGGAGATCCGCTGCTGACATCTGAAATTCTGGAGGAAATATCCAAAGCACTTGGCTCAAGGCTTGATGCAGAGCATAAAAAGATTAAAGATATTGTTTTAGATGATTCATATTTCAAGCAACCCATTATAATTCCTGGAATCAGCTCATCATCACAGCCCTATGATGCACCAAATGGGGCGCTTTGCGCCAACTTCAATACTGTTTACTTCAAGCGCCTTGAAAACGGCAAATATGTCAGTGCGGAAGAGCAGACGCCCCTGCTGCCGTTTGCATTAAGAAAGGTTAAGAAATCAAAGATGGCCATGGGAAGAATAGTGTTCTCCCATAAAGAAAGTGAAAACACACTTTACTTTGGGCATCTCTTTAAATACTTCCTTGAAAAACAAGGCATTAAATCTAATGGCAGTATAAGGCTTGGAAGAGTTAATAAAGATGACAGACTGGTATTTAAGTATATATCCGGTTTTTCAATAAAGAAAATCATATCAAAACTTCTAGAACACTCAAATAATTTCATGGCTAATCAACTGCTCATTTCCGCTGGTACAAAACTTTACGGCCCGCCCGGCACTCTTGATAAAGGCGTTCTTGCAGCATTAAATTACACAAAAAACGTACTTAAAATAGACCACATCTCCATTATTGAGGGCTCAGGCATATCAAGACAAAACAGGATCTCTGCAAATAGCCTGCATAAAATTCTTGAAAAATTCGAGCCTTACCATGAGCTGATGCACAAATCGGGTAGAGAATTTTATAAGACAGGAACTCTTGACGGCATCAGTACAAGGGTGGGCTATATAAGAAACGAAAAAAATGGATTGTATCGTTTTGTTGTGCTGATAAATACACAGGGAAAATCAGCGGAACCTGTAATGAACAGGCTCTTGAAGGTATTAAAATAGCGCACCTTCGGTGCGAACATAAGTGCCTAAAGTGAGCTAAAGTATATTAAAGTGCCTAAAGTTAAGGTATTCTGCCATTTTATATAAAAATTTCTTGAGTCATTAATGCATAGGGAAGTGTAACAGTTTCTATTCCTATGTTATCAATTAGCACGCCGAAGGCGTACCACAACTTTAGGCATTTTAGGCACTTTAGCTCACTTTAGGCACTTTTTACTCATCTATCCTATAGTACTGAATTCATTTGTCATAAAATGGAAATTCCTATACTATTAAAATAGTCTGATCTCTCAACTGCTTGCAATGTGAGCGTATGCACTGTGGTTGTGGATGGACTCAAAATTTTCAGCACTAACGGAAAACCAGGTTACATTATCGTCTTCTTTAAGCTTTATGGCTATATCCCTTACAATATCTTCAACAAACTTCGGATTACTGAACCCGTACTCCGTTATATACTTTTCGTCAACCCGCTTCAGAACAGAATATACTTCGCTTGATCCGGACTTCTCAACAATCTCGATCATATCTTCTATCCATATAAATTTCTTGAACCTGATGCTAAGCCTGACTTCCCCGCGCTGATTGTGAGCTCCGGCCTCACTTATTTCCTTTGAACAGGGACACACAGAAGAAACAGGAACAATCACTTCTGACACAAAATCAATCTTACCATCAGGCCCGCTCGATCCTGTAAGCCTGCAGGTATAGTCCATAAGGCCTGGTGAGTTGCTAACCGGAGCCTTTTTTTCGATAAAATAGGGAAAGGTTACTTCGATGTGAGAAGAAGCGGCATTTAAATGTTTTTTCATCTGCTCGAGAGCATCTGATATTTTTTTTAAAGAAACTTCCGGACGCAAAACGTTGAGGATTTCCACAAAACGGCTCATATGTGTGCCCTTGTATTCGTGGGGCAAATCAACATACATGTTTATCGTAGCAACTGTATCCTGGCAACCGTTTCTCCGATCAAGAACAGTTATGGGATATCGAAGATTCTTTATTCCTACCTTGTCTATTGTTATGTTGCGGTAATCTCTCTGATTCTGGGTATCTTTCATGCTTCAAGCATATACTCTGTTTTTATATGGCTCATGGCATGAAAAATATTACCCTTAATTTTTTTATTGCTGCTGTATAGCCGCTCCAGAAGAGCTTTTATTTCCTGCCGCTTTGAAGTCTTTGCGCTTGGACATGGATTGACAAAAACCGGAAGTTTCTCTTCGGATGTAAAGCGTTTAATTGTATTTTCATCTACAAAGGCCATGGGTCTGATTATTTTAAATCTTCCCTGGAAAAAAGGCTGGGAAGGAACCATTGTGCTTATCTCTCCAGCATAGCACATATTCAAAAAAAGGGTCTCGATAATATCATCTTTGTTGTGCCCTAATGCAAGTTTATTACACCCCAGTTCTTCCGCAATTTCAAAAAGCCGTTTTCTGCGAAGCCTTGAGCACAAAAAGCAGGGATTCTCATGATTTTCCATGCTGTGCGCCAAAACTCCATGATCGGTATGGTCAATTCTAAGATTGAAACCGGTTTTACGACAATATTTTTCAAGCTGCCGGCTGAAGCCTCCCTTAAATCCCGGATCAATGTAAACAGCAAACAGCTCGTAATTCACCGGTATGCGACGCTGACGTTCTTTTAATGTCCACATCATTGCCAGGCTGTCTTTCCCGCCTGATAGCCCTACCGCTATTCGATCTCCTTCTGATATCATATTATAACGGTGCATGGCTTTGCCGGCAGCTCTGTTCAGCGCCTTATATGTATAACTGTGTCTTGGCATCCTTCATAATTAGCCCAAAGTAGTTTACACTTTTAAGGGTAAAATACCTCAAAAAAATATGATCTGTGCGCATAGCTGTTAGCTTTTAGCCTAACAGTCCGTTTTTATATAAAGTTTTTGCCTAATAGCTAACGGCTGACAGCTAATAGCTTGCATCCGTCAATTTTCTTCTCTTTCTTCTTCCTTTAAAATTATCTTACCTGCAGCAATTTCTCTCAGAGAAACAACGATATCTTCATTTTTCGGTGAACTTACCAAGTATTCAGATCCATCACGAACCTGTCTTACGCGTTTAGCCGTCATGTTGCATAGCAAGAAACGGTTTGATACGCGTTTCAGGCAATCCTCAATTGTAATACGTGCCAAAGCAAAACCTCCTTATCTTCTTTCTACGATATATCCACCAATTCATAACATCTTCTTCCGGCTGGAGCTATCAACGTTATCTCTTCGCCAGGCTTCTTCCCTATAATTGCTTTTCCAAGCGGCGAAGTAATAGATATTCTGCCCTTTTCTATATCAGACTCAGTTGGTCCCACAAGCTGATACTCAACTGTTTCACCTGTATCAATATTTTCAAGAACAACCGTGCTGGCGAATACAGCGCGATCCTTTGGAAGCGTATCCGGATCAACTATATCCGCGGTGGCCAACCTGTACCCTATTTCCATCAATCGGCCTTCAATAAATGCCTGTCTGTCTTTGGCTGCTTCAAATTCCGCATTTTCACTAAGATCTCCATGTGCACGGGCCTCTTCAATTGCCTTTATGTTCATGGGCCGATCGATCTTTTTTATCTTTTCTATTTCTTTCTTCAGGGCTTCATAGCCCTCTCTTGTTATAGGTATTCTCTCCAACTCTAAACTCCTCAAAACTTACGTATAGACTTTCAGATAAATAATTTCACTGCGTTATCAGTCGTCGACGTATAACTAATACGCCTTCCTCCTTCTGGCCTTGTGAAATTAATTATCTGAAAGTCTATAACAGTTGTCGGTTTACAGTTTTTTCAATGAACCATACAACGACTGAAGCATTTCAACCGTGAACTGTAAACTGTTAACAGTGAACTGCTTCTTACAAATATTTATCTGCCAGAATTTCTGCTATCTGAACCGTATTGGTTGCAGCGCCTTTTCTGATATTGTCGGCAACAATCCACATATTAATGCCGTTCTGAATTGATTCATCATTGCGTATGCGACCAACCAGCGTTAAATCCTGGCCTGCCGCATCAATAGCAAGAGGGTAGCTATTATTTGCAGGATCATCCACAACTTTAATGCCCGGCTCATTTTCAAGAAGAGATTTTACTTCATCTGCTGAAATATGTTCTTTTGTCTCAATATTGACTGACTCGGAATGGCTATAAAATACAGGGACCCTGACAGTTGTAGCTGTAACCCCTATTGAATCATCTTCGAAAATTTTCCTTGTCTCGTTAACCATCTTCATCTCTTCTTTGGTATAACCGTTTTCCAAAAATACATCTATATGTGGCAGACAATTAAAAGCAATTCTGTGCGGATAGACATTAATTTCATAATCCAAAAAATTAATCATAGAACGGGTCTGATCAAAAAGTTCATCTATTGCCTTCTTCCCTGTTCCAGACACAGCCTGATATGTAGAAACAACAATTCTCTTTATTCCGCACTTTCTATAAATAGGATTAATAGCGACAACCATCTGAATTGTAGAGCAGTTCGGATTCGCTATTATTCCCTTGTTTGTATAATCCGCAACTGCATGAGGATTTACTTCCGGAACAACGAGCGGTACATCAGGATCCATACGCCATGCGCTTGAATTGTCAATAACCACGCAGCCGTCCTTTGCGGCAATAGGAGCAAATTTTTTACTTGTGCCCCCACCTGCTGAAAAAAGCGCAATATCAACGCCTTTAAAAGAACTCTCTGTCAATTCCTCAACATCAATCAAATCTCCCCTGAAACGGAGCTTGCGACCTGCAGAACGATGAGAGGCTAAAAACTTAACCGAACTTAAGGGAATGCTGCTTTCCTCAAGGCAGGTTATCATCTGATTACCTACGGCGCCTGTTGCGCCTGCCACAGCAACATTAAATTTCTTACCGGACATAAAAATTAGTCTCCATATTATTTAGGCTGAAGGTAGAAGGCTGAAGGCTGAAGCTCCCTTCCACCTTCAGCCTTCCACCTTCAGCCTTCCTTATCTTTTAATATAATTTACAACCAGATCTCCGACCTCTTTTGTAGTATATCCCATCCTGCCGGCAGCTACGTCTTTTAAATCATCACGTAACACCTTTATAACGCTCTCTTCGATCATAGAAGCTGCCTCATGCTCGCCGATTGCGTCAAGCATAATATTAGCCGCCATTATGGCTGCTATTGGATTTATTACCTGCTTTCCAGTATACTTGGGAGCAGATCCTCCAATAGGTTCGAACATTGAAACGCCATCAGGATTTATATTTCCTCCGGCAGCTATACCCATTCCTCCCTGTATAATTGCCGCCAGGTCGGTAATTATGTCTCCGAACATGTTGTCCGTCACAATAACATCGAACCATTCCGGATTTTTAACCATCCACATGCATACTGCATCAACATGTGCATAATCCTTTTCTATATCAGGATACTCTTCTCCAACCTCGTTAAAAGCTCTTTCCCAAAGATCAAAAGCAAAAGTAAGTACGTTGGTCTTTCCGCAAAGAGTCAGTCTTTTGGCTTTATTGCGTTTCCTGCAACATTCAAAGGCGTATCTGATACATCTTTCGACACCTTTGCGTGTATTTATTGACTCCTGCACTGCAACTTCATCTGCAGTTCCCCGCTTTAAGCAGCCGCCGGCACCGGCATAAAGTCCCTCGGTATTTTCACGAACAACCACGAAATCAATATCCTCAGGGCCTTTGTCTTTCAAAGGAGTTCTTACTCCTTCGTATAACTTGACGGGCCTTAAGTTAATATACTGGTCAAAATGAAATCTGAGTTTTAAAAGAATGCCTTTTTCAAGAATTCCCGGTTTAACATCCGGATGACCGATGGCACCTAAATATATTGCATCAAATTCTGATAAAGACTCAAGCGTGCTATCCGGCAGAATTTCTCCTGTCGCCTTGTAATGATCGCCGCCTAAATTATAATTAGTGAATTTCAGTCTAAAACCGCATTTGCCTGCTACAGTCTCCAGCACCTTGATTCCTTCTGCTATAACTTCCGGTCCTGTACCATCTCCTGGGATTACAGCTATTTTATATTCTTTTGACATCACAACTCCTGTATAAATAATATAACCGTTCACGGTTTACAGTTTTTTCAATGAATTATGGTAAGCGTTTACGGAACGTCGAAATTAGAAATTTTGCGTTCATATTTTTGTACTGTTCTTACAAATTTCCAATTTCAAGTTTCAAGCCGTGAACGGCTCTGTTTATCAATTTCGTGTTCGTGGATTTTGGCTTTTTCCTGCTTTGAATGTCTCATAAGCCTTATAGTCTTGAAGGGACCTGAAATTAGATAGGCAACTCCTAAAAGAAACAGGGCAATGGATGGCTGCGCTGCTATAAAAATTAAAATCAGTATAACTGTAACAAGAACATTGAAATTCATCTTTCTAAACAGCTCATGTTGTTTAAAACAATCGTATTTTATGGTGCTGACCATTAAAAAAGAAAGAATATAAAGCATTATAAGGGGTAATATACAGTTAGAAGTACCTGCTATGCCGAATTTATTATAGAACAGAACAGTAGTGGCAGCCATACCTGCACCAGCCGGTATCGGAAGGCCTGTAAAATAATCGCTGCTTACCGTATCAACCTGGGCATTGAAACGCGCCAGGCGAAGAGCTCCGCAAACCATAAATAAAAACGCAGCAAGCCAGCCAATTCTTCCCATAGGTTTAAGAGCCCATAAATACATCATCACCCCGGGAGCAAGACCAAAGGATACAAGATCCGCAAGGGAATCGTATTCAACACCAAATTTACTGGTGGTATTAGTAGCCCTGGCGATTTTGCCATCAAGCATATCAAATACCACGGCAATAATAATAGCTATGGCCGATGTAACATATTTGCCCTCTATTGAAGCAATAATGGCATAAAATCCGCAGAAAATATTTAAAGATGTAAATATGTTAGGCAGAATGTATATTCCGCGCCTCGGCTTGTCTTTATTAATTCTTTTCTTTCTTTTCATGTCTTAAATATCCCAAAATAGATGTGCCGGCTTTAACCTTATCCCCAACTGTAACATTAAGATCCGCATCATCGGGCAGATAAATATCAAGTCTTGATCCAAAACATATCATACCCAGGCGTTCACCGCGGGCTACCCTGTCCCCCTTCTGCAACTTGCATATAATACGCCTGGCGATAAGCCCTGCAATCTGGACAACACATATTTTCCGGCCGTCTCCTGTCTTAATAAAAATCGCATTATGTTCATTATCCCTTGAGGCCTTATCCAGGTTTGCGGAAAAAAATTTTCCAGGATAATATTTTACCCTTTCAACTTCCCCTTCATGCGGGATACGATTTACATGCACATTAAACACCGACATGAAGACGCTTATCTTCTGACACCTGCCTTCAAAAAAAGGACTGCTGTCCTCTTGCCCGGCTATAATAACTTTTCCATCAGCCGGTGATACAACAGCACCGTAATTTTTAGGTATAACCCGGTCAGGATCCCTGAAAAAATAGCAGATGAAAAAAGTAACCGCAAGACCTATCAGCGCGGGAACAGTCAGCTCTAAAAGGGCAAAAACACCTGTAGTAAAGGCCGAAGCAAATATCAAAGGATATCCAGCTTTTGCTACAGGGAATGCGACTTGACTCGGAGGATCGGACCAGGAAAATTTATCCACTTGATATATGCCTTGGTTAAAGTTTAAAAAAATTTATATCAATATCAATTAATAATGTCAAACATTACAAGTCAAATTACCACTCCCAGAGGAGGTGACTTGTTTATATTAGTCCTCAAAGATACCCTGTTTTGAGTGCCTAAAGTGAGCTAAAGTGCCTAAAATGCCTAAAGTTATGGTACGCCTTCGGCGTGCTAATTGATAACATAGTAATAGAAACTGTTACACTTTTTTATGCATTAATGACTCAAGAAATCTTTATATAAAATGGCAGAATACCTCAACTTTAGGCACTTATATTAACTTCAGCCCAACATTTTCGTATATAATCAGGTGTAAATAAGCTGTTATCATCTGTATCATTTGTCTCAAATTTAGCCATACTTATATTAGCCACAGTAGAAGCCCTGATTGTGTTTTGACAGGGCGGCGCAAAATGTGCCAGATCACCTATCTGATCTTTAATTTTATTTTGATAAATTTTGGCGCCGTCACCAACAAACAGGCATGGCTCATTTATATCGCAAACAGCCTGAACAGGACCAATAGCCTGTTCCCTGAGTTCCTTTTTCAAATATCCGTTTTCAAACCTGTATCGCGAAAAATACACCTCTTCTTTACGGGCATCTAATAACGGGCTAACGAGATATGAAGAAAAGCAGCACTGCATGGCAAGCGAATCAAGGCTTGAAACACCCACAACAGGTTTGCCGGATGCCATAGCAAAACCCTTTATCGAACTAATACCTATTCGCAGACCGGTAAAGCTCCCCGGCCCTCTTGTTACCGCAAATCCATCCAGTTCAGATACAGTTAACCCTGATAAATTCAATACTGTATCTATCATCTCCATTAAATGTTTTGAATGAGTTTGTTCGATAAATAGAGTAGTCTCGGCTATAATTGATTCTTTCTCAACAATGGCAACGCTACAACTTTTTGTAGCTGTATCTACGGCGAGTATTCTCATAATAAAAGAGTGCCTAAAATGCCTAAAGTATATTAAAGTGCCTAAAGTTATGGTACGCCTTTGGCGTGGTTATATATTTTCAGGGCTTGGTTATAAGTTCAGATAGAAACAAAGTGAGCAAAGTTGTATGGTAAAAAAAGTTAAAATTGGCAGTGCCGAAGGCGCATTCATTAACTTTAGGCACTTTAATATACTTTAGCTCACTTTAGGCACTTTTTTTAACCTCTTTGCCCCACTGCCTTTAATCTTCAAGCCCTCAAGTACAACCGGCAGTACTTCATCCATGTGTTTTACAGGAATGAATTTGATCTTACGCTTTACATTTGAGGGAAGTTCTACAATATCCTTTTTATTCTTTTCAGGAATTACTACAGTATAAATTCCAGCTCTCAAAGCCCCCAAAGCCTTTTCTTTCAAGCCTCCTATCGGAAGGACTCTTCCTCTAAGCGTAATTTCGCCGGTCATGGCAATGTCCTTGCTGACCGGCTTATTGGTCAGAACAGAAATGAGGGCGGTAGCCATAACAATTCCCGCAGAAGGACCATCTTTTGGTATTGCACCGGCCGGGACATGTATGTGCACATCAAAATTTTCCAAAAAATTTTCTTTTACTCCAAAAGAAGAAAGATTTGCCCTGGCATAACTTACAGCCGCGCGGGCGGATTCCTGCATTACCTCCCCGAGCTGCCCGGTAATAATCAAGTCACCCTTGCCTTGTATTAAAGATGCTTCCACATACAAAACCTCTCCACCAGCTTGAGTCCAGGCAAGCCCGGTAGACAGTCCGACCTGACTCTCCTGCTGATCCATCTCAGGATAATATCTGGGTACGCCCAGGTACTTATGCAGATTTGTCTTTGTAATATTAAAAGGACCTTTTTCTTTTTCAGCCATCTTACGCGCCACCTTGCGACATATTGCCCCAAGCTCACGCTCAAGGTTTCTCAAACCTGCCTCAGATGTGTATTCATTTATAATCTGGAGCAATGCATTCGGACTGATGGAAATATTCTTCGGCTTTAAGCCGTTTTCCTTAATCTGACGCGGGAAAAGATGCGTCTCAGCAATAACCTTCTTTTCCTCCTCAGTGTATCCTGAAAGATTAATAACCTCCATTCTGTCAAGAAGTGCTGAAGGAATTGTATCTGTTAAATTGGCGGTAAGTATAAACATGACCCTGGAAAGATCAAAAGGCAAGTTCAGGTAGTGATCACTGAATTCAAAGTTTTGCTCCGGATCAAGAGCTTCTAATAGAGCTGAAGAAGGATCACCTCGAAAATCAGAGCCCACTTTGTCAATCTCATCCATCATGAAAACAGGGTTGTTTGTTCCGCACTGCTTTAAACTTTGTAATATACGTCCAGGCATTGACCCTATATATGTGCGGCGATGGCCTCTAATTTCCGCTTCATCTCGAATTCCACCTAAAGAAATACGGACGAATTTACGCTTCATCGCATTGGCAATAGCTCTCCCCAAAGAAGTCTTCCCCACGCCGGGAGGCCCGACAAAACATAGAATAGGACCTTTCATCTTTGGATTCAGCCTGCGAACACTTAAATGTTCAAGTATCCGATCTTTCACCTTGTACAGAGCATAGTGATCCTTGTTCAATATTTTTTTCGCATTCAATATATCGATCACATCTTTGGTTTTTTTATCCCATGGCAGATCAACCAGCCAGTCCAGATAACTCCGTACAACTGAAGCTTCAGCAGAATCAGGATGCATCTGTTCCAGGCGCTTTAACTGCTTTGCAGCCTCTTTTCCAGCCTCCTTGGGCATTCTGGCGCTCTTGATTCTTTTCTTGTATTCATCTATCTCTTCAGCTTTTTCATCATGCTCGCCCAGTTCCTTGTGGATAGCCCTAACCTGCTCTCTTAAAAAATAATCGCGCTGGCTCTTAGAAATTTCATCCTTGACATCAGATTGAATTTTTGCCTGTATCACCGAAAGTTCTACTTCATGTGAAAGCAGATCGTTAACTTTTTTAAGACGTTCCACAGGATCTACAAGTTCAAGCAGAGCCTGTGACTCCTCAATTTTCAGTCTAAGATTCGATGATACAAGATCTGCCAGCTTGCCCGGATCATCTATGCTTTCCAGAATGGTACCGACATCGCCGCTTAATTCTCCTCGAAGAGCCAGAATCTTCTCTGAATGCTCTCGTACATTCCTCATCAGAGCTTCAATCTCCAGATTGACTGCTTCAGACATCTGTTCTTTAATAATTTCAATCTTTACGCGATAATAAGCTTTGTTTCTGAGATATGTCACAATTTTTGCCTTGGCGACACCTTGCACAAGGGCCTTGACACTGCCGTCAGGCAGTTTCAACATCCTCAGAATCCGACCAACTGTTCCAATCGTGTAAATTTCATCCTTTTTAGGGTTCTCGACGCTCGAATCCTTTTGCGTAACCAACAATAAATAGCCGTCTTTCATTACGGCCGATTCCACCGCTCGCACTGATTTCTCCCGACCGACGAAAAGAGGAATAAGCATTCCTGTAAAAATCACAACGTCCCGTATAGGCATTAAAGGAAGAGTTCTGGGTATTTTTATATCCTTTTCATTTTCCTCAATAATACTTATCAAATCATCTTTATCTGTTTCACCCATTGTTTCACCTGTTTTTAATTATTTCCCCCCACAATCGTGAAAGAGCCTTATGCATATAAAAAATTGAGTTTAAAATGCGTTAATCTAACAATATATAACATTATTTTTCTTTGACAATATCAACCTTGATTTTTTATAAAACAAACCTAACAAATTTTGCATGACAAAAGACTATGTTTCAGGGTAATATTTCAAAATGAAACCTTTGAAAAATGCTCAAAACGAATAAAGAGGGCTGAATATGTTAACCTACCTAATTGAAATATTAATTTTTATATTTGGAATTTGTATAGGAAGTTTTATGAATGTATGCATATACAGGTTGCCCGCATCAAAATCAATTATAAATCCGGCCCGTTCTATATGCCCGAACTGCGGAAATATTATAAAATCTTATGACAATATTCCTGTTTTAAGTTATCTGTGGCTTAAAGGAAAATGCCGCCATTGTAATTCTCCTATAGCCTTTCGTTACCTTTTGGTTGAATTGACAGGAGGTTTTTTTGCACTTTGTATATATTTCAAGTTTGGAATTACAATTGAAGCTTTTTTGTACTACGCCTTAATTTCATCACTGCTTGTGATTACCTTCATTGATATTGATCATCAGATAATACCGGACGTCATTACACTTCCAGGCATACCGATCTTCTTTTTTGCATCATTTGCCTTTGCAGCAATTACCTACAAAGACTCTTTGCTGGGAATACTGGCCGGCGGCGGAAGCCTTTTATTAATTGCAGTAACATACAACCTTCTTACTAAAAAAGAAGGCATGGGAGGTGGAGACATCAAGCTTCTGGCAATGATAGGAGCTGCCTTAGGGTGGAAAGGCGTTCTCTTTACAATATTTATTGGTTCCGCCATCGGAACTCTGGTGGGAATAATTTTAATGTTGCGCACACGCAAAGGTTTAAAACTCGCTATTCCCTTCGGCCCGTTTCTATCAATAGGCGCAATTATCTATATCTTCTTTGGTTCCAGTATTATAAACTGGTATCTCAAATGAACTACTGTCGTGTCATGCGTGAAATATCGTATCAGGCACTCGTCATTCCCGCGAAGGCGGGAATCCAGTATTTCTGACTACTTCGGCGCTTCTGGATTCCCGCTTCCGCGGGAATGACGGCCATATTTGCGATATTATATAGATGACAGGACACTAGATATAAAAACTAATTATAACGAATTTTGGGGAGACGACGGGTGGCATGGACAAACTTGTTTGTCCGTGTCCCATTTTTTGCTCGGCGACAAGGCGATTCCATAAATGCGCATGACTCGAATCATTGAAGCGGCAGAGAATTCTTTCCTCACTTCGCATTGACGTTTTTTGCACGGACAAACAAGTTTGTCCATGCCACCCATCAGGCCCTTACAAAAAAACGATGCAAGGCTTTCCTCCCCGAAATCCGTTATAATCAGGATAAAAACATAAGTAATAGTATTTTTCTTGTCGATCTTTTTTATTTTTGGTATTTAAGCGGTCAACCGTATAATTACTTGTTCGCGAGTGGGCAGAACTGAAATAGACTCCACCACGTGTGGCCGATGATACGCCTGTAGTGAGTTGCCCGAATGGTTGTAAGATCGCGCTTGAATCCATGGCTCAACTGGTGTAAAATAAATCGATTTTATCGGGAGGTGATCTGCGATGGCCATATCTGTAGACGAACTGGCAACAAAGTCCATGTCTCTGTCCGGCGAAGC
>JAIVWD010000039.1:0-16683 GCA_049190315.1 Deltaproteobacteria bacterium
AGTTTCTTGTGCGCCTGGCCGATCAGTCCGTCAGTTTCAGCACGAAGATTGTTAAGCTTCTGTCAAATGACTACGGATTTGGAGCGGTAGCGGAGTGGACATCGCTTCACATCAAGGATTACGCAGCCAAATTAAAACAGGCCAAGGCAGAGATCGATAAAGCCAGGCCGGTCGTCTATAAGCCGGCTGTTGATGAGGGCGTGCATGAAATTCGGGAATCCCAGGAGATGTATGTCAAAATCCCCAAAGGAGCCGCTCGATTGATCTACACCATGGATGGAAGAGACCCCCGTCACTCGGATAATGCCCAAAAAACCGACAACAAGCTTGATCTCGTCAGTCTTCTTAAAGACCGGCCCAATGTGAAGATAAAAATGCGGGCCGTGGACCAGGACGGCAATGCCAGCGATGTTGTCAGTGTCGAGCTGGTCAGCAAGGAACGAAAATACGAGATACAGGTGGAATCGGACATTTTCGGTGAAAAGGAAGCGACGTTTAAGTGCCCGAATGACACGGAAGGGTTAGTGGCCGTCCTTAAATCCGTAATCAGCTATGGAGTGAAAAGGAAACTGCTGAGTAAGGACAGGGCGAAAAAACTAAATGATGAATTAGGAATGATGAATGATGAATAAAGGATGGAAAGCATCATAATGAAAAATAAATTCAGCATTCATAATTCAGCATTCATAATTTATGTTGGAGATCTGGCTCACACTCCGCCCGATGATGTCCTTTTGGTAGAGCGTGATGAGGATTATGTGCGGGCGTGCCAGGAGTTATCACCCGGAGGGTCATCGGGTGCCGATCTGAAAGTGTGGGTGCGTTCAAAGAACCACTTTGCCTGGCTGCGGGATTTCATCGAACAGATTGGTTGCCCCTCCAATTTCAAGGAAATGACAGCCCGCCTGTTATTGGCTGAACAGTGGAATGTGCGGGTGCCTGATTGGCTGACCGATGCAGATGTTCTCGAACAGAACCTGTTGGAGATAGAGGTTGATCCTCAGAAAGAACAGACGAGTTTCACCAATCGTTTACTGATACATCTCCTGGGCCCTGCATTTCAATCTGATATGCTCAATACGACAGACCTCGTCGATGTGATCAAAGCGCTCGTTAGTGATGACGCGAAAGCCGCATTCAAGCAATACCCTGTACTGTACCGCTGTTTGGAAACCAAATGTGAAAAATGGGCGCAGAGCAGCAGCGAGACATGGGTAAAAGATATCAGCAAGCGGCTTTATGAAAATGCAGGTGAAATCTGGCAGTGGCTCAGCTTATGGGCCTGCCTGTACGGCTACCCCGAGAAGCTGCTGGAATACGTGCTGGCTCCAGAGCAGGTTCTATTTGTGCGGAAGGTGCCCGCTGAGGCAGTTTACGATTTGCCCCTGGAGCCCACGGCCAGGGAGCAGATACTGACCCAGGTTGAACTGCTTTTTGAAGAAATATGGAAGCAAGTAACTTCAAGCGATGAGTTTCAGAAAGTCGTGGGATGGACTTCCGGGAGGCTCTTTCAAGAATATCATTTTGTTTCAAAAATTCTCAAAGGCAATCTGTTTTCTCCAACCAAAGAGGACGTTCAAAAGGTCCAGGCCAAGTTCAGGTCTTGTCCCGGTGTGAGTGAAAACAAACTGAATTCCCTCCGCTACTGTGTCATGCCCAGCCGCCCAGCCCTGCTCGGGCCGGAAGAAGAATGGAGTAGCGTTGAGTGGATTCGATGGACAACGGAGGAATATGCCCCCTACCGCACCTGGCAGGTTCATAACGGCCATTATGATGAAGAATTAGAGAAAACGGTAGCGCGCTTTTCAGAATGGTTTATTGAGGAATATGCGTCCATCCACAAAGATCCAAACCTCAGCCTGATTCACTGCTTGAGAATCCTCTCATCAAGCGGTTTGGAAGACGAATTGTCGATCATCCTTCTTGTTGATTGTCTTCCTTTGACTTTTGTAAGCCTCCTGGACGACGCGCTTCGAAACGTCGGTTTTAGACGGCATGATTTACACTATCGTTTCGCAGCGTTGCCGACCATTACGGAATACAACAAACCTGTTCTCCTGAGCGGAGAGTGGCAGAATGATGCAGGGAATTACGAGGCCATTCTCAAGGCGCGTGCAAAGGCCGACTGGAACAACAAACAGGTTGTATACCTGAACAACCTGAAGGCGATGTCGGAGATGGCGGCTCCGCAGGAGGCTACCATAGTCCTTCTTAATTTCGTAGCCGGGGATGAGCTGCTTCACTCTGACGTGGAATCAAAAAACACATCGTATGAGGAGGAGTTGCATCGTCTCTTTGCACGTATGGCTGAGTCTGTAAACAGGCTGTCAAAGGAGTGGGCCGGGCTAAGGGAGCATTTCAGCGTTTATGTCGTAACGGATCACGGTGCCTGCCGCATTCTTGAAGAAGAAAAACGGTCTTTCGATTCTACGGTCGTCAATAAGCTGTTTCCGGACGAGAAGCACCGGTTCGCAGCAGTAGACGAAAAACAGGTGGATGATATTCCTGACAACCTGTGGGCATTGGGGCATAGATTCAAGCAGCCCTTTGTGTCGGATGGCAAAATCTTTTTCTTACCCAAAGGGCACAATACCGTTCGCCAGTCCGGCAGAGCAAAGGGCTACCTGCATGGTGGTGTTACCCCTGAAGAGGTTATCGTTCCGACAGCTATATACAAACTGGTAAAAGCTGCCTGGAAAACGCCTGCTGCGCGTTTTCTTAACCTGGACCTGATCAAAGAAACGGGTAGAGCCAAATTCTATATCCAACGAGTCGTGACTCTGAAGGTTGAGATACAGAACCCCAACGCTATCGATATCCGTATTCTTCGAGCCAGTGTAACGTCCCCTGAAACTGACCTCAAGAGTTGTGAAGTTGCGGTAATACCTGCTGGAAGCGTGAACACCCTTCAAATGAGCTGCTATTTCAAGAAAGCGGCTTTGGGGGAAAAGAGTCTGGAAATCGAAATCGCATATGAAGTATCCGGCGAACAACACACTCTTTCCCTCACGCTTGAATGTGAATTCAAGTCAGCCATGGCGGGCGGGCTTAACCTCAGGGAATTATGAATGATGAATGCGGAATGATGAATATGGAATAATTTGTGAAATGTGTGAATCTATTTTTACCAATAATTAATAACCCTGTTGAAGGAAAGGAAGAATTCAGGATGAAGAATGTAGAGAGTTGATTCATCATTCATCATTCTGAATTCATCATTCAAAACATGATGTCATTTGAATGCAAAGCAAAAGACTATTACGGCGAGGTCGTTATCAATAAAGGTCTCATGGGAAAGGCCGGATTCGGCGCTCGAGCGATTCCCGTCTACGTTGGTGAATGGATTATCAGCCAGTTCATGGACGGAGATGAACTCACGGATGACGGCAGAACCGAGATTGTCAATACGATCTCAAAATACTTACCGCAAAAAGCGGACAAGAATACGATCCTGAATCGCCTGATGGAGCAGGAGGATGTTCGCATTCTGGATGACTTTAGGGTCAACGTAAACCTGGAGCGCCACACGCACGATCTGAGCATTCCCCTGCTGGATGTCAGTAATGGGATGGTGCAAAAGGATATCATTGACAACAATTCCATGCTCCTAAAAACGGGCATGTGGGGTCTGGGAACATTGCGGTATGTGCCCCCTGACGGTGAGGACGTGAAGAAAGGCCAAATATGGATGGTCGAATTCAAAGCGTTCCAAACCCCGGGGATTGATTTAGACTATTTCCGTGATTCACGTAAACACTTCGATATAGACGAGTGGATAGACCTCCTGGTATCGAGTTGTCAATTCAATCCAGACGTTCACCGCTTGTCACAGAAACTCTTGCTCCTCAGCAGAATAATCCCCTTGGTCGAGCCGAGGGTCAATATTACAGAATTGGCACCGAAAGGTACTGGGAAGTCGTTCGTGTTCGATAATATCAGCCGGTATGCAGCCGTGATACCAGGCGGGAAACTCTCGGCGCCTGCTTTGTTTTTCAACAGCAACACAAAGCAAATCGGTCTCATTCCACGATATGATGTCGTTGTAGTCGATGAAATCCAAAAGATTCATACCGATGCGTCCGGCGAGGCCATGGCGGCCCTCAAGATGTATCTTGAAAGCGGCAGATATCGCAGAGCAACAGGAGACATGGGAACGTCAGAGTCCGGCTTTGTTATGTTAGGGAATATCAAGCTGGGCATCAACAGGTTGCCGCTGTATGAAAGCGACGGGATATTTAAGGAACTGCCGACCGCCCTTCAGGAATCGGCCTTCATAGATCGAATCCACGGGCTGATTGAAGGGTGGTTCATGCCGCGTGTGTCCAGGAACACGCCTTCAAGAACGCTTGGATTCAAGGGAGATTTCTTTAGCGAAGTGTTGCATGAGCTGCGCGTTGACCTGCGGTACGCGGACTATGTCTCACAAAGTTTGCACCTGCCGCAATGTGAAGATATGCGCGATAACAAAGCTATCGCTCGGCTGGCCGAAGGATATCTAAAACTGCTCTTCCCCGACCTTGAACTAAGTGAAGAGGAGTTCATTTCATATTGCGTAAATCCTGCGGTTCGCATGCGCCAACAGATCCGTGATGAGTTGTCCAAGATCGACCAGGAATACAAATGGATCACCATAAAGAGTCAGATTCCTGATGAATTTCAACTTTCCCATCCAGATGAACGACCGGACCCGGAAGAAGAAGCCAAAAAGGTGGATCCTTTGTCACCAGAACGGACTCCCGAAGAAACAACTCTGGACATTGTCGAAGGGCAAAAGGGGATTTCATATGAAAAGCTTTTCCTTCCCTATCTACGGGGCGCTAAATCTATCAAGATTTGCGATCCATACATCCGTTTACAGTACCAAATCTACAACCTCATGAATTTTTGCGAAATTTTGGAGCCTATGGAAAATACGTTGAGCCTTGACCTGATAACAGGATGTAATGCCTATCAGGAAGTGGAGCTTAGAGGCAAACTCGATGATCTGAAAACAGGACTAAGCCGAGATCATATTGAGTTCAATTACACCTTCGACAACAATCTTCATGATCGTTGGATAGAAACGGACACTGGATGGAGGATCATTTTAGGTCGTGGGTTAGATATTTTCCAAAAGCCTGACGACAAGTTTACCCTGGGCTTCATGGATCAAACGAAACGGAAATGCAAGGCGACAACGATCACATTTACACAATCAAAACTGGAATAAACCACGAATGGACACGAATAGACGCAAATGGAGTTTTGAAAAACTGGTCGGTTTTATCCGGCAGGTGCATAACAATTTGGCGGCACAGGCCGGACCGACAGTTAATATCAGCCTAACGTTTCGCAACTGGCTGATGGGCCGGGAAATCATACAGGAAATTCAGGCAGGAGATGAAATGGCCGAATACGGCAAGCAGCTAATAGAACAGCTTTCTACCAAATTGAACCATAAATACAGTCGCGGTTTTTCTACCACCAATTTGCGTTACTTTCGAACTTTTTACACGGTCTATTCCCAATTTAGACTGGTCTCATTACAGAGCTTTGATGAAGGTAGAATATCAAAATGAACGCCTACTAAATTAGGGAGGCCGTTGAAGAAATGAAGTCAGACAATACAAATGATTGAGCAGTTGAAACGCAAAATTAAGAGCGCCGGCGATCTGCTTTCTGTTGTGAAGACGATGAAGGTTCTTGCCGCTGTAAGCATTCGGCAGTACGAGAGGGCTACGGAATCTCTTGTCGAATACAACCGAACAGTCGAAATGGGATTGCAGGTTGTTCTGAAACAGAGACCCGAGGGGATTAGAATAGCTGAGCCCGTTCCAAAAGAACGTCTTGGAGCTATTATCTTTGGTTCGGATCAGGGTATGGTTGGGCAGTTTAATGAAGTGATTGCGCGCCATGCGGTCAGTGAAATAAACAAACTCCAGGTAAAGCAAAAAAATCGCATAGTGCTGGCAGTGGGCATGCGAGTCATTCCATCTCTTGAAGAGGCAGGACAGCCGGTTGAAGAATACTTTTCTCCGCCCGGCTCAACGGCCGCCATCACATCTGCGGTAGAGGATCTGGCGCTGAAAATGGAGGAGTGGCGCTCGCAGCAGAAAATCGATCAGATCGTTATATTTTATAACAGGGAGAGTGGCGCATCTTATTCTCCTCATACCATCCAACTTTTGCCGGTTGATCCCGGATGGTTTCAAGATCTGGAGCAGAAACCCTGGCCATCGCGCGCCATCCCTTTTTTTACTATGGATTGGAACCGGCTGTTTTCTTCATTGATTCAACAATATCTCTTTGTATCCCTCTATCGTGCTTTTGCCGAGTCTCTGGCCAGCGAAAATGCCGGACGTCTTGCATCCATGCAGGCGGCTGAAAGGAATATTGAAGATCTCCTGGAAGAACTCAGCTCTCAATTTCAGCAACAGCGTCAGAGTTCTATTACGGAAGAACTTTTAGACATTGTGGCCGGCTTTGAGGCATTGAAATGAAAAATCGGCGGCGTGGCTTGTTTATGAGACAATGCCAATAAATTAGTTACGTTTCGCTATTTTTTTCTTGTGCTCATTGAATTAAACACACACTATATGTTGCGATCAAGTTATAAATGCCTAAAGTGAGCTAAAGTATATTAAAGTGCCTAAAGTTGTGGTACGCCTTCGGCGTGCTAATTGATAATCCAAAGATAGAGAGAGTTTGTATCCTTTGTACATTGATAGCATTAAAAAACCTATATAAAATGGCAGAATTCCTTAACTTTAGGCACTTTAGCTCACTTTAGGCACTTTGACTCACAGAATTGATAAATTAAATTATACCTCTAAAAACTATCGAAAGCTAAGAAATTACAAATCTTTAATAGGAATTGGATAGCTGAATATGACTGATTTTGTTGACAAAAAAACGTATACCTTTTTCATGCCGGGCGAAGAGCGCATTTACTTTCGCTATTTCCATATCATTGCAATTACCCTTCTGCTGGTTGTGATTGCCTTTCAGATAGTTACCTCGGAGACGACTGTGAAGGAGGCCGTGGTGACAGCGCTCGTTTTTGTCTCGCCTGTTTATTTCGTTTACTTTGTATTTGGAAAACGGTTTGCCGACTCGGTGACGCTTGATTTTAATGCGCGCAAGGTCCGCTTTTCTTTTTCTGATGAAAGAGGTACGTTTGAAAGGGATTTTCAGGATATCGAGAAAATCAATTTTAGATTCTATCTTACGTTTGTGATGGATGACGCCCGAATCATGGTGAAACGGCCCAAAAACAAAAAACAAGTGTTTCGGATGCTTAAAAGCGTATTCACTGTTGACGTTGGTATGTTTAGTGGGTTTTAGCAAATGAAAAACGCTGAAGATAGTGTTCATGAAGGTAAACATCGGCATATAGATTCAATTGACAGCACTGGATTCCGTCTTTTGATAACGCTTATGCTCAACTTCATAATCCCTGTAATTCAGCTTATCGGCGGTGTTTATGCCAACAGCATGGCTCTGATTTCTGATGCTACCCATAATTTCAGTGATTTTATTGCGGTGTTGATTTCTTATGTGGGCTATAGGGTTGGCCAAAGGGGCGCTTCTGCTAAACATACATTTGGATACTGGCGCGCTGAGATAATGGCCGCACTTTTAAATGTGGCAATTCTCGTTGGGGCTTCGGTATATATCGTTTACGAAGCGAGTCAGCGGCTTTTCAATCCTGAACCCGTGACAGGATTGGTTGTGGTGTGGATTGCAGGGGTCGGTGTTATAGGAAATGGATTTTCCGCCTGGCTGCTTCATAAGGATGCCAAACACAGCCTCAATATAAGGGGAGCCTTTCTGCATATGGTTGGAGATCTTCTTACCTCTGTTGCAGTGGTAGTCGGCGGAATGGTACTCATCTTTAAACCCTGGTACTGGCTGGATCCGGTTCTTTCTTTACTTATCGTTTATTTTATTTTGAAAAACTGCTGGGGGATTTTGAAGGAAGCCGGCGGCATCTTGATGAATGCAACACCAACAGGAATAGACATAGAAGAAGTAAAAGAAACTCTTGAACAGATTTCAGGTGTTTGCGGAGTTCATTATCTTCATGCATGGAACCTGAGTTCTTCAAGCATAGCATTTTCCTGCCATATAGTGGTTTCGGATCAGCCTGTCAGTCAGACAGAAACTCTTGCCAGGACAATTCGAGAAACACTGCTTAACCGTTTTGGCATTGACCATCCGGTACTGCAATTTGAAACTTCTCAATGCGGAAATGGAACCATCCTGTGTGAAATTTCCGGTAACGAGACGCAATCCGATTAATAAATTCTATCGCAGATAAATTCTTGGCACGCGTTCCATTATTGTTGAAACAACTTCATAGTTGATTGTATTTATCGTTGAAGCAATTTCATCAACACTTATCGATGCATTGCCCTGCTTGCCGAAAACAACTGCTTCTTCTTCCATTACAACTTCCGGGATTTCACCCACATCAAGCATGGTCATGTCCATGCAGACGCGTCCCACGATTGGGGCACTTTGACCACCGCATACAAGCATGCGGCCTTTTGAAGACAGCAGCCTGTTAAGTCCGTCCGCGTAACCTATTGATACTGTGGCAATAGTTGTGGGCTTTTCAGTCTCATAGGTTGTTCCATAACTTACTTTGAAACCAGCCGGAACTTTTTTTAAATGAATTATCTTTGTTTTTAGTTCCATTGCCGGTTTTAGCTTAATGATGCTTCTGTCCACTTCCTCTGAGGTGTAAAGTCCATAAATTGAAATGCCGGCACGAACCATATCCAGATGGGTTTCCGGCATATTTATTATAGCTGCGCTGTTTGCAGCATGAGTTACAGGTATTTTCAGGCCTGCGATGCGTAGCTGGTTAAGAAAGTCCATGAATATTTCAAACTGTTTACCAGCATAAGACCTGTCCGATTTATCGGCTGTTGCAAAGTGGGTGTAAATACCTTCCAGCTCAAGCATGGGCAGGCGAGAGATTGATTCAGCCTCACTTAGAGAGTTATTTTTAATTCCCCTTAAAAGCCCAAGTCTTCCCATTCCTGTATCCACTTTTATGTGAACTTTAATTTTTTTACCATATGCGGCTAAGGCTTCGGAAAGCGCTCTGGATGTTTCGTAAGAATAGACAGTTTGTGTGAGGTCGAACTCAATAAGTTTTTTTGCATGCACTGGAGAAGTATATCCGAAAATCAGAACAGGCGCATCAATGCCGGCTTTTCTGAGCTGAATACCTTCTTCAATATTCGCAATACCAAGAGCCTCTGCGCCGTTTTCAAGCGACTGCCGGGCAACTTCAATCATGCCGTGCCCATAAGCATTTGCCTTTACAACGGCCATAATGCGTGCCTTTGGGTTTGTGATGCGTCGTAATTCACGGATGTTGTGGGCTATGGCTTTAAGGTCAACTTCTACCCATACAAGCGGAGAATCCAAGAGAATACCTCAAAAAGTTTATTTGAATTCAAAATTTTAATATTACAAGGTATTAACACAACACAGTTTTAATTACACCAGAAATTACAACCTCCTTTTGTAACTACTCAGGTGGATAGACTGAAGACTGAAGGCTTTTAGGGACAAATCATGCATGATCACACAAATATTGAATTTAGAAGGAAATCGCTGTGATTAGGATCTAAGGAATACTGAGAGACTTCAAGTATAATATGCCAGGATTTCATTGCTTCCAAAACACCCTTTGGTATTTTTGTAAAATAAATTTATCAAAATTAGCAATTTTTGTAAAATCAATTGTTTAAAAAACGCTACTTTTGGTAAACTAAATGCGGCACGAGAAGAAAATGCCAACTTATTTTTTTTCGAGTATTAAGATCAAAATGATGCTAATATATGACCATGTCTTCTCTGGTTTTTCGTTTGCTTGTACTTTGACGTTACCGTGCAGCAAGCCGGATTATGGCAACTTTGCTTTTGAGCTAAGGAAGAAAGACCTGAAACATTTTCCAGCGCTGTTTAAGTATGACGACAACTTCAAGTTTTCAGGATTGACAATACTGAGATAAATTAATGACTACAACGTTGCAATATGTTAAACAAATAAAATAGTGACGAATGCAAAAAACAGACAAAAGAAAAAATAATCTTCATATAAAGGATTGGCCCGAAGGAGATCGTCCACGGGAAATGCTTCTGAGAAAGGCCAGGAGGCTCTGAGTTGTAAGATAATCTTATGGAAAAAGAAGCTAAAGCAAGGATAAGAATCAACAGGCTCCTTTTCCTCGTGAGATCATGGAGAAAAACCGCACCAGCCCTCCTCCGTTTTTTGAAATGGCAGTTCTTGAGGCGGAGCCTGTTTATAGAAGTAAAGGCGGCAAGCGAAAGGTTGATATCAAGCTTACAAAATTCTTTCCAAGTCTGGCGGAAGTTCCATCCAAAGAGCTTGAAGTACTGAAAGACAGAGCCATGAAAAGCGGATTTGACTTCATAGATTTCTGGGCAGTTGATTTTGACTGGCATAAGGGAAAGCCTTTTGAGCATAACTGGCAGGATTTTCGTACCCGCAAAGATCGGACGCTTAAAACTGTCAGTGATTTTGGATATGACAAATATTCTAAGAAAGGAAAATATACTGCCTGTATCAAGGTAATTGATGTTTTCGGGTGTGATACAAGTATAACTGTGGAGGTAAACATATAATCATTCCGGGCAGTTGGTAAGAGCGGCCCGGACAACAAGAATAATGTCAGGGGGTAGTATGGAAACAACGGTAATCTATTCAGATGGAGATACGTTAAAAACAGATGTGGTCCTGCGTAAATGGCTGGGCGGACAAAGGAAATTTATTGCGATTATAGAAGGTGACAGCCTGATAATCAAAAAGACTTATTCTTTGCTCGATTTTTCTTCCGAACCGGACGAAGACTTCATGTCTATAGAGGAAATAAACAAAGAAGTCCATAAAGCGAGGAAAGAGAATGAATATAGTCGTTGATACAAACGTGTTGATCTCGGCTGTTTTATGGAAAGGACCGCCTTCAGATGCCTTGAAAATCATACTTGAAAAATACTTTCTGGTTCAAAGTCAATCAACCTTAAAAGAATTTGAAAAGGTTATAACGCGAAAAAAATTCACAAGAATTCTTGAAAAGCGGGATTTGACGGTAGAGACAGTTATTGAGACCTTGATTACACAAAGCAGGCTTTATAATGTTTCAAAAAAAGCTGAGTCAACGGCAAGAGAAGTTAAAATAGAGGATGCGGATGATCTAATCTTTATTGAACTCGCTTTTGAGACCGGTGCAAAGTTTGTCGTGTCAGGAGATAAGCATCTACTTGAACTTGACGAGGTTGGAAATACCAGAATTTTAAGTGTAGCTGAGTTCCTTAAACTTGGTCATGAAGAAGAAATCGTACCTGAAACAGCATAACAAAAGACTCTCCCTCAAATAGATCCTAAACTATGTGGTTTAGAAAAGGAAATATTCCATAAGCAGTCCTGTAATCAACCTTAGGGGGGACTTGAGGTACATTAGTTTATAAGTTTATATCGTCAAGAAGGAAACTCACGGGAATATCCATTGAAAAATAAGTAACCCGTTCGAGCAAAGGATTGGCTGATAGTGGCGTGTTATATGTGTTGGGAAACGCTTGAGATTACCTGTAACAAGAAACAGATTTTCGGTCAGGCCTTTTCAAAGCGCTTTTGAGACGGAATCAGATAGTTGAAAAACAATATGACTTCCATAACATAGGCGGAGGCTGCAAGAAAAATAATGAAAAAGGAAACAGCTTGAAGATCCAAAAGATTCTTGACCAGATTGATATTGAGATCAAAGCCTTGCCCGAATTTCAGAGAGATCATGCTTGTAACCGGGAATAGTTGGTGTATTCGCTTTATTACAGACATCCTGTTGATAGCTTTCTGGCTTAGGTGACGAGTGCAAGGATAAGTGAGAAATAGGAGAAAGCAAAATGAAGATAGAAGCTGGAAAACTTTACGCGGTTATTACGGGAGATATTGTAGATTCCTCAAAACTGCCGCCAGAGAAACGGCAACAGCTTCATAAAGTGATGAAGGAAGGATCAAATGCCTTGCGCAAGGCATTTAAAAACGATGTCCCGATGAATGTGGATATTTTTAGAGGTGATAGCTGGCAAATGCTGGTATCTGATCCATCCAAATCCCTTAGATTAGGATTGTTCTATCGTGCGTATATAAAATCTCGTATGGAATTAAGCAAGGTTGATACCCGCATGGCCATTGGCGTGGGAACTATCGATTTTATTCCAGGCACAAAAGTTTCGGAAGGCGACGGAGAAGCTTACAGGAATTCAGGGAAAATGCTGGCGGAGATTTCAAAATCTGTTTGCATGCGTTTTATTTTTCCAGGGAATGAAAAAACAGCAGCGCTGGATATTGTTGTGCAATTAGTAGATGCCATTGTTAGACGCCGCTGGACAGACAAGCGTTCGCTGGCCATTACAGGGGCTTTACAGGGATGGAAGCAAGATAGAATTGCTTTGCTGTGGGATAAACCCATTAAACAGCAATCAGTAGTAGATAATCTCAATGGCGCTGATTGGAAATCCATTGAAAAGGCTATAAGCTTTTTTGAAAAGAGTTTATCAAAACAGTCAAATTTATAAAACAGGCTGTATGGCCTGTATTTATCAAAAACAGGTTGAATTGCCTGTAGTTTAGAATAAAGGTCAAATAGCCTGTATAAAGCATCAGGGGGGTCTCTCACTGAAAAGCGAAATGGTAGAAAAGACCAGTGAATGAAATCGCAAAACAATTGCTGATTTGTCTTGTGGCATCTCATTTTGTCGGGGACTTTATTTTTCAGTCCGATAAGGATGCATCGAATAAGCTAAGGCCTCTCATTCTCCTGAAGCACTCGTTCATAGTGGCAATCTTAAGCTATGTGCTTTGCGGTGTCTGGACTCAATGGCGAATACCTCTTGTGATATTTTGCACCCATCCTGTCATCGATTGGATTAAAGAGAAAGCCGTCAAACGAGAAGGACTCTCAAACAAATGGAGTATTTATGCATTTCTTATTGATCAGGCTGCCCATATTCTTATCATAATCATCCTGGCTATCACAATTACGCCTGTGAGTACTGTTGTCGGTGCCGGCGCGAATGCGATTTCCTTGTTCTGGGTGAATCTTTTTGGAAGAGGCTTTCTGAAACTGCTAATCATTCTTTCAGGCGCCATTTTGGCAGTTAAATGCGCTGAGCTGGGGGAGGTACGAATAAAACAAACAAAACATATTTTCGAAAACTGATATAAAACTTTTGACAAGAGGGAGGAAAGAAATGAAGGGGAAAAAGATAATTTTTTCGATTACGGCTCTGGTAATTTTATTAACGGCATGTTTGACACTGAATGCCAAATCGGTTCAGGCTGCTCAACCTGACGAAACAATTGCAGTGGAAACATATGAGAAAGCAGTCTCCATGTTGGCACACTCAGTTGAGGCTGTTCCTATCCTGTTTTCTATTGATAGGACACGGTTGATTGGCAATATCTATAAATACTCTTTCATATTCAATGTAGGTGACGGTGACTTTGATAAGATTGGTGTTTACAGGGTTGTGAAGGAAAGAAAAAGAAGATCGTGGGCTCCGATAAGGGCTAAAAAAGCTGTAATGATGGTTCACGGCCACACATCCGATTTCCACAGCGCATTCTTGATGAGCACAATGTCTGGCAAAGTATCAGTGCACCATAGCCTCGCTATTTATTTGGCTCAAAATAATGTGGATGTCTGGGGTGTGGACCGCAGATGGACATTTGTGCCGGATTATTTTCCGGAAACCGAGATCCCGTATTGCTATATAGATGGCTGCTTCTTTATGCAGGATTGGGATGCCGCACTGCATTTAGCAGACTTAAAGCTTGGGGTAAAATTTGCAAGGATAATCAGAGGCCTGACCGGGAGTGGCTGGGGCAAGCTGTTTATGCTTGGTCACAGTAGTGGTGCTGCGTATGCGTATGCATATGCTAACTATGAAACGCAGATGGCGGAGTGGAGACGAGACCTGAGAGGGATAATTCCAGTAGATATGGTTTACAAGTTTGATCCTGATGATCCTGCGCAAATACCGTTGATTGAGAATTCATGCCTGAAATGTGACAAGTTACAAGAAAAGTTCGATTCAGGAATTTTCTATAGTGACGAAGCCGTTGGCGTAAAGTATATAGCCTATCTGGCAGCTACGGCTCCTGACGAACTATCTCCAATTCCAGGGCTTGGGCATTTTACAAACCAGCAAGTAGGCTGGTTTGCACTGTCTGCAACCTATATGACAGAGGACGACCCTTTTTATGCAGACACTGAGATGACCAGTCCGCCGGTACCATTTTATCATTACTGTGCCGGGACATTCACATTTGATGAATTTGGATCGCCAACACCAACAGGCCTGCAGTTTACAAACAGCGACTACATGCTTGATTTTGCCTTTGCAGTGCCAAGCTTCCAGAGCATTGGTGATACGATAGACGGCGAGGCGCTTTGGTGTAGTGATGATACGCCTTATGATGACCATCTGGGGGAAATAACAATTCCTGTATTCTATGTGGGAGCAGCGGGCGGTTTTGGCGAATACGGGGTATATACCACAACACTTCTGGGAAGCTATGATGAGGATAACCCTGATAACGATAACGTGGATACATTAATAGTTGAGTTATATCCACCGGAAGCTGAGGCATTAGATTACGGACACATCGATTTGTTGTTTGCTGATAATGCAAAATCTCTCGTGTGGAAGCCGATATACAAATGGATAAAAAAGACCCACTAAGTACTCTAAATTATAAATTCAGTGACGTATTCCTCAACATCTCAATAACTTTTTCCATGTCCGGTGGAATAGGGGACTCAAAAGACATTGCTTCTCCGGTCGCAGGGTGCGCGAATTCAAGCCGCCATGCATGAAGCATTTGTCTTGGCACAGATACTGGGAGGTTTTTCGCAGCCTTTTTGCCGCCATAAATTGGGTCGCCTACAATAGGATGGTTGATTGCAGCACAATGAACGCGGATCTGGTGTGTACGTCCTGTCTTTAGATCAAGCTCAAGAAATGTTGCCCCGTTAAAGCGTTCGATTACTTTCCAGAATGTTTTGGCTGAACGGCTTTTTCGGCTTACAGTTGCCATCTTTTTTCTGTCGGAAGGATGTCTGCCGATCGGCAGTGAAATTGAGCCTGATTCGGATTTTACAACACCATGTACTAACGCAAGGTAGAGCTTCTTTATCTTTCTTGACTTGAATTGTGCTGCAAGATTTATATGCGCCGCGTCATTTTTTGCAGCCACCATGGTGCCTGAGGTATCTTTATCGAGCCTGTGGACAATTCCCGGCCTGAGTTTTCCTCCAATACCTTCAAGCCCGGGGCAGTGATAAAGAAGCCTGTTTACCAGCGTCCCTTTATTATGGCCGGGTGCGGGATGAACAACAAGCCCAGGTTCCTTATTTATTACTATTATATGCCTGTCTTCGTACAGTATATCTATATTGTGGGGCTCGGGTTCTGTTAGAACCGGTTCAGGAGGAGGAATATTAACGCTGATGTTATCACCGGTTTTTACCCGGTAGCCGGGCTTTCTAACTTTCCCTTGAACCAGTATTTCTCCTTTTCGGATGAGGCTGGACGAGAAAGATCGTGAACAATTGGAAATGTGGGACGCAATAATTACATCAAGACGCCCGCCGGATTCGTGTTCATTAACAAGAATAGTAAAAGCACCTTTGTAAGGCATTGTTGTGAATGTTATCTGAAAGTCTATTGAGGATCATTCAATAGAGACTCAATCTCCGCCATTATAGTCTCTTCGTCAGTATTTTTGGCTGTTGAAAGTTCACTTAATAACAGTGTTGTTGCTGTATCAAAAAGCTTGCGTTCTCCAAATGATAGATTTTTTGTTATTTTCAGAAAATAAAGATCTCTAAAAACTTCTGCTACATCATAAAGAGAACCGGTTTTTATCTTATCCATATATTCTCTGTAACGGCGGTTCCATGTCTGGCTGTCAATAAGCGATTCTCTATCTTTTTTTATAACTTCGTAAACTTTAGGGATTTCTTTTTTGCTTATTACATCTCTCAGGCCGACCGATTCTACATTACAGGTTGGAATCATTATAACCATGCTCTTTTCAAGAACTTTAAGGATATAAAAATCATGTTTTTCGCCGTTTACAACTTTACTTTCAATAGCTTGTATCTTTCCAACTCCGTGGGCGGGATAGACTGCAAGATCACCTACTTTAAATTCTCGAATTTTGCCTTGCTTGTTATTTTCTCTTTTTTCTTTAAGCTTTTTTAATTCCATTTTTAAATACCAAATATTTTATCAACAAGGATAAGCCGTTATATTTATTTAAACAGTTATCTCGCTTATTAGCTGCTGTTTTTTTAGTCTATAATAATCTGAAAAATATTCTTATATCATTAATAAGCCACATAATCAAACAAAAAAGGATTGGCAAATAAATGCGCCAATCCTTCCTTATACCAGCAGGTAAAAAATAACTGTCAGCATAAATATTTAGTAACTACTCAGGTGGATAGGCTGAAGGCTGAAGACTGTTAGGAAAAAGCGCAGTCTAAACAGCTTCAGCCTGACTACGTGAGTAGTCACATTAATCTTTTGTCATTAAATATGTTCATAGCTTCTTTTGCGCCCCTGCAAGTAGTTGCAACCACTGCATCACGGGCTCTT
>JAIVWD010000040.1:0-16625 GCA_049190315.1 Deltaproteobacteria bacterium
TTCCATGCACTGAAAAAATATGGATTTATATTTTATCAAATTGGTGAACCGATTCAATATCATGGAACCCGCGTGCCATATCTTGGTATTATTTTAGATATAGAGCAAAGACTTATAAAAGAAAAACCGGAATTTCTAAACATGCTGTTGATGGGGTTGGAGAGGGAATATCAACCCAAATTAACGGCTTCGTAGTAAAAGGCATTGTGACTACTCACGTAGTCAGGCTGAAGGCTATAGGCTGAAGAAGGATTTGCAATCGTTTTCTTGCCGTCAGGCGGCGACTGCGAACCCTGGAACACTTACAGCCTCAATGCCCATCATAGCCCTGAAGTAATACCCTGATAGATAGGACTTTTCGCGTGGGGTGGCGTTGTCCCAGAGATCAGGCTTTTCCATCGCGAAACAATAGGATTCTTCTTCGCTCATCGGATCGAGCTGCATCTCAAGGTCCGGCAAGATCTTTTGTTCCTGCTCAGTGGTATGGAAAAATCTGTAGTGGGTGCGCTGCCGGAGTTCTTCCATGTGAGGTTCTGCAACCGCTCTGTCAGGAATTCTCAATCTGTCGATAATCTCCAGGTTAAGGCGAAGCAGCACTGCAGGTGCGCCACCCAACTTTTCATAGGTGTGCTCAGGACCCCATTCCTCGAAGAGCAGTGTCTTGTGGTAGTACGCAGCATGATGCGGATTTACGGTTATAACGAAGTCCGTAGCGTCCTTCAGGTGCCTTGAGACAAGATATACATAGTTAAATAACTTGACCAGAATGTCCCGGGATGCCCTGCGTCCCTTATCGGCAACGCCGAGAGATATGATCTCGGCCGGCTTTCTTCCAGTCTTGCGCAGCACATCAATTTCCTCCTTGTACAGCTTATCGCCTGGGAGTCCGAGAGAGCCGTCGAACACGACCGTGAGGGTGCCGACCACTTCGTCTTCTTGCAGAACCACCAGCGTCGTAGTGTCAGGCAGCAGGTTGTAAAGCGACAACCACATCCTGGAATCGTTAGGATTGGCATACCCTTTCTCGCGATAGAGCCGGTATATCAGCTCATAAGCACTGTGGCGGGTCGCAAAATCGTTGGCGATCTTTATTCGGTACCTATCATCCTTACCGAACGTGTGTGACCACTGACTATCTTCAGGAATCGACTCAACATTGTAAAAAAATTTAAACTTTTCATCAATATCATCTAAATTAAGCCTTAAACCAAATGCAGAAGTGTTCAGTCTTGAATAGTATTTTTTTTCTCCGGATTCAATATTGTTGTAGAAATTAACATGTTTTGGATTAACAGCGATGCCAATGTCGTTTGCCTTTAAGAGGTTTGAATACATGCATATTCTCCTAATTAAGATATATATGTAATTTATTGTAAGAATTATATGTATTAGTTAATTAAGTGAAGGTTATTTGCTACAGATTTGGCTGAACTGTTCCTAATACAAAGCACAAAATGTGCCAAATAGAGTAACAATTTGAATTAATAGAACTTGTATGCTTATTAATAATGCCGGATCGTTAATAGTGGAGGGATTTTCCTACAATAAAATAAGGTGGAATCTTCCTGACGAGTGTAACTGTTTGAATCTGTTAAATGTTATTAGTAGGTTATTTCATACAGTCAAATTATTTCTTTTAAAATCTGATGGTTGTAAGCTATGCTTTTTTAGAAGATCATAGATATCGGAGCGGTATCTCTCAGCAAGTCTTGCGGCCGTACTTACATTGCCTTCAGTTAATGACATTAGTTTACAAATATAATTTCTCTCAAAGTCATTTTTTGCTTTTTTCATAGGTTTTATCCTGTCATCTTCAATAGTTTTATTTGTCTGAAGCATTAATTCATCACTAATGACATCCTTTGTGGTCATTGCTACTGCATACTCTATAGTGTTTTCTAATTCTCTTACATTACCAGGCCAGGAGTAAGATAAAAGCTTTTGAAGTGAATCTGTAGAAATTCCTTTAATATTTTTATTCATTTTTTTAGAAAACTTTTTTATGAAATGATCTGCTAAAAGAGGAATATCTTCCTTCCTTTCCCTGAGTGGTGGAAGATAAATCGGTATGACGTGAATACGGTAAAACAGATCTTTACGAAAACTACCTTTTTTTACCTCATTTTTCAGGTCCTTGTTAGTTGCTGTAAGAATCCTGGCATCTGATTCCATAAGTTTTTCAGCACCAAGTGGATAAAAATGCTTTTCCTGAAGTACGCGCAAAAGTTTTACCTGCATTAGTTCGGACATCTCCGAAATTTCATCCAGAAAAATAGTACCACCATTTGCCTGAGCAAAAAAACCTTTTTTATTCTTTATAGCACCCGTAAAGGCTCCTCTTTCATAGCCGAACAGTTCGCCTTCAAGAAGGCCCTCTGGAATGGCAGCACAGTTTATTGCTACAAATGAATTGTTTTTTCTGGAACTTAAAAGATGTAAAGATTTTGCTACAAGCTCCTTTCCGGTACCGCTCTCGCCGTAGATACATACATTGGAATCTGTTTCTGCTGCTCTGGATACTTGTTCCATAACCTCTTCCATCTTTTTGCTTTTGCCAATGATGTTTTTAAACCCGTATCTTTCACCAATCAGCGCTTTAAGCCTCCTTACTTCCCTGGAAAGACTGCTCTTTTCAAGGCCATTTTTTATCTGGAGAATAAGTTCCCTGTGATCAAACGGTTTAACAAGATAGCCATATGCTCCCTGCTTCATAGCTTCTACTGCGGTCTCAATGGTTCCATATGCAGTAAGTATGATAACAGGTACTTCGGGAGATATGTGACCGATATTCTTCATTAATTCAATACCACTTTCTTCTGCAATCCTAAGATCGACAAGTGCCAGATCAAACATATTATTTTTAGCAACACTTATTGCATCATTTGTATTGGTTGATGTAATAACTTTATAACCTTCAGCAGCAATTCTTAACCTTAATACCTCAAGCATATTATTATCATCATCTACAATTAATATATTTTCATCTGCCATTTTTTCTCCCGCTTAGCGAACCCTTAATCTTTATGCGAGCGCTCCCTTTTTTCTTCTTCAATCACTATATCTATTTCTTTTAATTTTCTAAGTTGTTTTTTTAATGTTTCTATATTCTGTCTATACTCCTTTTGACCGTTTTTCAAATAATCTACTGTTGTTTCAAGATGTTTGATCTTGTTGTCGCTTCTAATAAGCTCAGTAATGATTGAAGCCAAAACTATGGCTTTTTCTCTCAATCTACTCTGTGAAAAGTCATTGATAATACTCTGGAAACAAATAAGAGACTTTTTGTAATCTCTTTTGGGATTATCGGGATAAGCATGGATTAAGCCAATATTAAAAAGGGCTTTATCTCCAGGCTCACTATGTGGAAATAGGCTTAAAATCCTTTCATTCTCTATTATTGCCTCTTCATAGCTTCCTTTAAACATAAGATTTTCTGCTTTCTCAAAATACTCCCGCACTTCCCATTTTTTTTGAAAATTCAGTAAATGGGTACATCCGCTGCATAGTAAAATAAAGCCTAAAAGACAGGCAGAGTAAAAGAAAAGATACTTCCTTTCCCTTTTTCGCTTTTTGCCCATATATTTCCTCCGTGAGCTGTAACTATATGACGTGCTATATACAGACCCAATCCTGTTCCTTTTCCATGGAATATTTTAAACTTGTCGAATATTTCTTTAATACTGTTTTCAGAAATCCCACATCCGTTATCCGACACAGAAACCACAATAAACTCCCCTTTTTTATTAGTAACATGCTCTGGTGTTTTTTTATCAATCAAGGAGCCTGTTATCATCACCTTTCCCATCTCTGGCGTAAATTTCAAAGCATTGCTCAGGAGATTATCAAGCACCTGGCATATCTTTTCAGCGTCAATATTGACAAAGGGCAGTTTGTTGTCAAGTTTTACTTCGAGTTTAATTTTTTTCTTTTCAGCAATTGGTTTGATCTTTATGACACTTTTTTCAATTAGAGGATAAAGGCTGTATCTCTCCATATTATATTCCATCATTCCTGCGTCCATCCGAGAAAGATCAAGAATGCTGTTTACAGAATTTATTAATCTCTCACACTCTTCGCTTATGATACTTAGAAGTTTAAGCTCTTTGTCAGCAGAATCCGCCGCCGGGACAGTTCTATAAGAAAGCATGCTTACCGCTTCTCTGATAACCGCTAAAGGAGTCCTGAGTTCATGTGATATGTTTGAAATCAGATCTGCTTTCATCTCGTCTATTTCTTTTAAACGATCACACATATAATTGAAGGCAGTTGCAAGTTCTTTTATCTCAGGGGGTGACTGTATTGACAGATGATTCTCAAACTTGCCTTTGGCAATCTTTCTTATTCCTTTAATAAGTATTAGTATAGGACGATTAATGGTTCTTGCGTTCATAAATGCTATCATAATTGCCATTATAATTGCCGTTAAGGTCAGTATTGATGTGATCTTCTTTGCATGGGATCCGATTTCACTCGAAGTTTTTATCTTTCTATCTATATCTGCCTTTGAAATTTCTATTAATTCTTCCAGATTATGAGTTATTTTATCAACATACTCCTTTTTGTCATTTTGATACTCGTCAATTGGATATTTGTTTTTATTCTCTATAAAATTTTTTTCGTTTTTCACGGCTAAAAGATATTGACCATGCAACTCCTCTATTTCGGCAATCAAGCTTTGCTTTTCTGATGTATTTAAAAGATTTTTTATCTGCTTCAAGTCGTTCTGAAAGTATTTTCCAGTTTCAGAAAATTGCTGGTAAAAATCTCTATCCTTTGAAACGATAAACTTTTTTTCAAAGCCTCTTTGAGAAAGGTTTGTATCTCTTAACCTGTTTGATGTTCTTATAACCTCTTCATCAACAGAACTGATGGACTGAGTGATTTTGTTTAATTTTCCAAGCGTATGAAAAGTATATACACCTGAGGCTGCTATTATTATAAGAATTGCGAGATATCCTATAATAAGTCTTTGAAAAATTGTATATTGATTATTTCTTATCTTATAAGCCACTTGCAGAAACAAAAAACTTTTGAATTATTTTGATCAATAGAGAAAGAATTCTATGGAAGAGTCCTAAATATGAGGAAAGAAGACGAATACAGCAATTATTCCTGATGAAGATGGATGGTTCTGCAAGAGGCTCTAAGTATTAGTTTATTCTCGGACTTTTTCGTCTGCTCCTGCCATTACGCCTGTCTATGCCGTTTCTTCTCTCCGGAAAGTGCATTGTATAAAAAAACTGCCGGCGATCAAGTAAAAAACGTCTACCCCCATTGTCTCTAAGCTTTAACTTCTCAAGATAATCTTTCATGTCGAATTAACTATTGAGATAGTGCTATCATCTCACGGGTTCAGGGTTCACTGAAAATCTAAACCCGTGATAATTTGCGCTTTAGAGTTGAAGGCGGTTCTAAATTAAGATCCTCTATTTTATATAATAAAGTCTTATAACTAATTTTTAATATCTTGCATGCCTTAGTACGGTTCCATCCTGTTTTGCCAAGTACATAAGAAATTACTTCTTTCTCAATTCTGTCTAAAGCTTTTTTCTTTATTATTTTAAGTGACAACGATTCAAGGCCTTTTGTTTCTAATCTGCCAGGATCTAACAAATCTGAAACAATTGAGGATTCATCTGATTGTTTTACAGCTAAATTTGTCGGCAGGCTGCTACTATTAAGCTCATCAACAACCTCTTCCCAATCCTTTAATACAATTACTCTTTTAAGCACATTCTGAAGCTCTCTAACATTTCCCGGCCAATGATATGCTAATAAACTATCCATAATTTTTTTACTGGGTTTTAAAAGCTTATTAGTATTAAAATGGTTGGAATATTTTTGTATGTAGTATTCAATTAAAGGAGAAATATCTTCAGGTCTGTTGCGAAGAGGAGTAATATAAAATTTAATAATGTTTAGCCTGTAATATAAATCCTCTCTGAATTTGCCATTTTTAAGATCTTGTTCTAAATTATGATTTGTTGCCGCTATAACCCAGGCATTGGTTTTTATATCTTTTTCTGATCCAAGAGGAGAAAACTCACCACTTTGAAGAACATGAAGAAGTTTGGACTGAAGAGAAATAGACATATCGCCAATTTCGTCTAAAAATAATACGCCTTTATGGGCAAGCCTGAATTTGCCTCTTTTTCTTTGCTCCGCCCCTGTAAAAGCACCCCGTTCGTATCCAAAAAGTTCACTTTCAAGCAATCCCTCGGGTAATGCCGCACAATTGACTTTTATAAATGGTTTATTTTTTCTGGGAGAACTAAAATAGAGATTTTGCGCTACAACTTCTTTGCCGACGCCACTTTCTCCGGATATTACAACATTTAATGCAGTATCGGAAACATGCTTAATCAGCTCCCTTATGCTTTCAATTGCTTGACTAACGCCAATTAAAGGTGGGGGTATGTTCATTTTTATTTATTACCTGAATTCTGCGAGTGTCGAGTTTGCCACAGCCGCAAGGCGTGAAGCCGTGGTATTTTGGAACAAATATCATTAACCGAGACCTTTGAAAAATGTTCAATTTTGTTCAAGTTCAAGGAAGGCGAAAAATTTAAATGCAGGAACTTGTTATTGTTTATGTGGGTTTCAGGTATCATTATTATTATTTTTAGAGAGTAGATTGGAAATCAAATTATCAAGTTCAGAAAGTTCAAATGGTTTTTTTAACACAAAATCTGCTTGTGACTCCGTGGCTAATGCCTCAGGGTGTTCACCCCAGCCGGTTATAGCAATAATGGGAATTTCAGGACGCTTTTGCTTAACTATTGATATGACACCAACTCCAGTTATATACGGCATAACAAGATCTGTAATAATAAGATCAAAATCTTTATTTTTAGACTCGAACAATTTCATCGCTTCCAGACCGTCAGAGGCTGTAACAACAGCATACTTTTTTTTCCTTAAAAATTCACTTAATACAGCCAGGATGTCTTTGTCATCGTCAATTATTAATAATTTATATTTTTTCTTCATTTCAGTTTTTAACCAGCCTTCCACCTTCAGTCTAAACACCTGAGTAGTCAGTGTCTGAACGAAAACTCCTGCCACCTGATTCTTAAGTAACTACTCAGGTTGGTTAGGCTGAAGGCTGAAGACTGTTAGGAAAAAGCGCATTTTGAAGCCATGTTTGGTGCAAGAATCAGATGTTTCCGCTAAAGTACGGCAATCGTGCTTTTTTGACCCCCATCAGCCTTCAGTCTAAACAGCTTCAGCCTGACTACGTGAGTAGTCACATTAATCTTTTGTCATTAAATATGTTCATAGCTTCTTTTGCGCCCTTGCAAGTAGTTGCAACCACTGCATCACGGGCTCTCCTGGTTATTCTATCTAAAAGCTTTTTTTCATTTGTACTGAATTTACCCAGAACATAGTTCGCAACACCGATGTTTTCTTCAGAACGCCCGATACCAATGCGAAGCCGAACAAAGTTACTGCTGCCCACTGTTTCGATTATTGATTTTAAACCTTTGTGTCCTCCATGTCCTCCATTTTCTTTAATTTGCAATCTTCCAAAAGCAAGGTCTATGTCGTCATGTATGACAAGCATATTCTCAAATGGTATTTTGAAGTAGTTTAAAATTTTTTGAACCGGAATGCCGCTCAGGTTCATAAAAGCCATTGGTTTTGCAAGGATAACTTCAGAGTCTTCAATTAATCCGCGTCCGAATAATGCATCAAACTTTCTTTTTTCAATTGAAATGGAAAAGGATTCCGCAACCTCATCCAGTACCATAAATCCTGCATTATGACGGGTCTTTACATATGCATCACCGGGATTGCCCAGACCAACTAACAGAAGTACTTTCTTTTGAGGCATAAGGTAACTTTATTCTTCGGTTTTAGCTTCAGGTGGTTCTTCTCCTTCAACTGCCTCTTCGGCCCCTTCTTCTACCTCTTCTTCCACCTCTTCTTCTACTTCAGCCTTCGGGCTGACTATTGTTATGACAGTAAAATTAACATCCGCAGGAATCTCAATATCACCCTGGAGCGGGATTTCTTGAACGTGGATTGAATCTCCAATATCAAGGTCTGTGATGTCGATTTCTATTGTCTCAGGAATTTCAGCCGGCAGACAAAGTATTTCCAGTTCACGCCTGATTATCTGCAATATTCCGCCTTCTTCGACACCTCGTGATTTTCCTTTGGCTACCACAGGAATTTTGACCCTGATTTTACGATCCATTGATATTTCATAGAAATCAATATGTTGATAGTTTCGTGAAACCGGATGGGTCTGCAATTCCTTGATCATGGCGGTCCTGGAGGTATTTTCGCCATTGAGGATAGTTAGATTCAAAAGAGCCTGACTTGCGGTACTCTTTTTTAATGCTTTTTCAAGATCGTTTATCTCGACTGAAAGCAGGACAGGTTCTGTCCCGGGACCGTAAAGAACAGCCGGTATTTTTTCTGCACGGCGCAGAGCCCGTGCTTGACCTTTACCTGTAGAATTTCTTATATTTGCTTTAAGTTCAATTAATTCCAAAAAACTCCCCCCTTAATAACGCGTTATAAATTTATATTATAGAAAATCCCATTTTTTGCCTAATGAGGTAATAATAGGATAGATAGGTAAAAAGTGCCTAAAATGCCTAAAGTGAGCTAAAGTGCCTAAAGTTGTGGTACGCCTTCGGCGTGCTAATTATAATCCAAAACTACAGGAGATTGCCACCCCCTCGTGCATTTTAGGCACTCATGTCCGCATCGAAGGTGCGATAAGTTATACAAAAAGTGATGTTACTGAATCACCTTTATGGCTGCGTATTATTGCTTCCCCAATAAGATCTGCAACTGACAGAACTTTAATTTTATCACATGCGCTGGACTTGCTGTTAAGAGGAATAGTATCTGACACAACCAGGCTTTTTAAAGGCGAATCGGCTAATCGGTCAACTGATTCGCCGGACAATACGGGATGTGCACAACATGCATGTATTTCCTTTGCGCCTTTGTCGATAATGGCATGGGTAGCTTCAATTAATGTTCCTGCAGTGTCAACCATATCATCAAGGATGATTGCGACCTTTCCTTTAACATCGCCTATTACAGCCATAGCTTTGGCCTTATTCGGTGCCTCCCTGCGTTTATCGATAATGGCCAAATCCGCATGCAGACGCTTTGCAAAAGCCCTCGCTCTTTCGACTCCTCCGGCATCCGGAGAAATTATTACAAGATCATCTTGAAAATTGGTTTTTATATAATTCAGGATAGCTGGAGCAGCATAAAGATTGTCCACAGGGATATTGAAAAAGCCCTGGATTTGACCTGCATGTAAATCCATTGTGATTAGCCTGTTTGAACCGGCAACTGTCAGCAGATCTGCCACAAGTTTGGCGCTGATAGGAACTCGGGGTGCAACTTTTTTATCCTGTCTGGCATAGCCGTAATAAGGTATTACAGCCGTTATTCTGTTTGCCGAGGAACGCTTGAGAGCATCCAGCATGAGAAGCAACTCAACAAGGGTGTCGTTAACAGGCGAGCAGGTTGACTGGATAATAAAGACGTCTTTTGATCTTACGTTTTCATTGATTTCAATCTGTATTTCACCATCGCTAAATGTTTTTACCTTGGCTTCTCCCATAGGGACATTAAGATAATTACATATTTTTTGTGCAAGCTTGGGATTTGAGTTGCCTGAAAAAATTATAAAACCATTCATTTAAAATTCCATTTCGCTTTGCAATTGGGGCGAAGCCCCTAAGTTCAATCCTGAATATCCTGTAAATCCTGGTCAAAAAATAATATTATATAATATCGATCTGGCTGGGGCGGGAGGATTCGAACCTCCGAATGCAGGAACCAAAGTCCTGTGTCTTACCGCTTGACGACGCCCCAATACGCATGATTGTTGACTGTTGATTGTCGATTGAAGGTATTCTATTAATTTTATAACAAAAAGACAGAGCGAAGCGATTCCACAAATCATCAGTCAACAATCATAAATCATATTAGCATATCAGCACAAAACAGTTCCCACTTATTATTCTTTGAAATGATATGATATGCTTTTTGGGCTTTATCAGAATCTGAGAAAAGGCCAAATACAGCGGGACCGCTTCCTGACATTAGAGCTCCTCTTGCACCATAATACAGTAAAGCTTTTTTTGCTTCAATTATGTCAGGATACCTTAAAGCGGTAACAGTTTCAAGATCATTGCATAAATGTTGATCTACTTCAAAATTTTGTTCGTTAAAACAAAAACTTCTAAGTTTTTTTTTACATTTTGTCAATCCCAAATTAAGATTTTTATATATATCTGAAGTTGATACGCTAATGCCAGGATAAATAACTAAAACTTTAAAAGGATCAAGCTTCTGGTATGCTTGAAGTTTTTCACCTATACCGGAAGCTAAAGCTGGTTTCTGAAATATAAAAAATGGGACATCGGCTCCTATGGAAAGCCCCATGTCAATGAGTTCATCACGGGAAAAGGGACGGCCATAATATTGATTAAGTCCTAAAAGTATAAAAGCCGCATTACTGCTGCCTCCACCCAGACCGGCCGCCACCGGTATTTTTTTATCTATCAGGATCTTAATATTTTCATTTTTACTCAGTTTTTTGAAAAAAATATTTGCTGCAATAACAGCAAGGTTTGAATCATTTTCCGGGACTTCAGGACTATTGCAGACTACAGAGGTTTTATCGACTCCAAACTCAATTGAGACTGTATCGTAAAGACTGATACAGCACATAAGGGTAAAAAGATTATGGTATCCGTCCGCTCTTTTTCCTGTGACCTGCAAAAAAAGATTTATTTTTGCAGGCGAGAGAATTTTTATTTGTCCGGTATTTATTGAGATGTTACGATAACTTGTATTTATAATATTGATTCCAGCTTATTCCCTATTTTATCAGTGTTACAACATCGAAACTACCATTAATCCTCTTAATGAACATTTGTATGGAGTCGCCTTTTTTAAGTTTTTTGGTTTCATTTTCATAATCTTTTACTGTTTCTATCGGCTGATGGTTTATTTCTTTTATAATATCGCCGATTCTGACTCCGGCTTTCGCCCCCTGGCCTTCTGCTTCTACGTCGGTTACAATAACGCCACCTGTTTCAGTAATATTAAAACGACGGATTATTTCAGAAGTTAATTCCGAAACACGGATGCCGAGTTCATACTCATTTCCTTTTGAAGGAGCGAGGCCGGCGATTTTGTCATCCTCTCTTTTTACAATTTTAACTCCGAATTTTTTTTCAATTCCGTTACGTAATACTTTTATCTTAACTGTATCTCCTACACTTATATCTGCAATCAACTTGCTGAGTTCACGAGTATTTTCAACCTTCTGGCCATTTACAGAAAGTACAATATCTTTTAGCTTTATCCCGGCCTTGTCAGCCGGATCGCCGGGGAATACTTCAGTTATAAGAACGCCTTTTCCTTCTTTAATTCCATAATATTCCGAGAGTTCTTCGCTGAGATCCTGGATCCCTACACCAAGCCATCCCCTCGTGACCTCGCCGCTGCTTTTAAGCTGGTCTACAATCCTTTTTGCAGAATTTATAGGAATTGCAAATCCTATTCCCTGGCCACTGGCAATTATAGCGGAATTTATTCCTATTACCTCTCCTTTCATGTTAATAAGAGGGCCTCCACTGTTGCCGGGATTTATTGAGGCATCTGTCTGTATGAAATCGTCATAAGGTCCTGAGCCGATAATACGTCCTTTAGCGCTTACAATGCCTGCAGTAACTGTATGCTCGAGACCGAACGGGCTGCCTATAGCCACAACCCACTGACCAACTTTCAACGCATCGGAGTCACCCAGTTTTAGAACAGGAAGGCTGTTCTTCGATTTTATTTTGATAAGGGCAAGGTCGGTGTTTGGATCGTGTCCAACGATTTCAGCATCAAACTCTTTGCCGTTTTTAAGCTTTACCTTGATCTTGTCTGCGTCCTCGATAACATGGTTGTTGGTGACAATATAACCTTCTTTGTCGATAATAAAACCGGAACCTAAACTTCTCTGCTTGAAGTCCCGCTGGAACTCATTGCCGAAAAATTTGTTGAAAAAGTCATTAAAAGGGTCTTGTTTGCCAAAAGGGCTGTTAAAAAAATGTCGATAAACACGGCCTCCGCCCTTTATCGTCTTGACGGTTCTTATGTTGACAACAGCAGGGCTTGCCATTTTTGCAAGGTCGGTAAAGCTTTCCGGTACCATATATGTCCCTGTTTTTGCCTCGGAGACTGAAGCCGGGTAGAAATTTGAAACCACCAGAAAGGCTGAGATGATAAATATGATGGTAAAAAAGGTCTTTTTACCCGTCGGTTTTTTTATATTTTTACAATCGTTCATAAAATGATTCCTTTTTGTATTTGTAACCGTTCACAGTTGTCGGTTCACAGTTCACAGTTTTATGTTTTGAACAGCCGTAAACTGTTAACCGTGAACTGTAAACCGTTACTCCTGTTCTTTGACATAAATCATCCTGAGATCATAGAGAATGTTTTTCAGTAAATTCTCTTCTTCTTTTAATAGATTTCCTTTTGTTTTTTCTTCAAGCATGCCTAAAATATCTATTGTCTGTTTTCCTATGGGAAGATTTTTAACCTTTTTGCCTGAGGCAGGGTCTTCCATAGCACCAAGGTGTAACAGAGCAGATGCGTTTAAGGAAATTATAAAGGTTGCAAAATTTATTTCCGGCAAATTAATTTTGGGCTCTGTTTTTTGTTCCTCTGCTGAAACGGATTCTTCTTTTGCCTCTTCTTTAGCTTCTTGTTTTGGAGGCTCTTTTTCTGCTTCCTTGTTTTTTACATCCTCATCTTTTTCAGCAAAAATTCTTCGGTCTTTTACAGTAAAGCCTGGTTTTTCTTCCGACATGGCTAATCTCCTTATTAATTATCCGCAATCCATTAATTTTAAACCTAAATTGAACGATTTTTTACTCGACCTGCACCAATCTCTTGCGCATCAAGGACTTGCGAAAAGTCTCAACATATCCATTGGTATGCCTACGCTTTTCGTAAGCATTGCTGCATCAAGATCTCGGCACATTTCTTCGCAAAAAATCGCTCAACTTAGGTTAAAGTTCTAATGGTGTAACACTCTTAACAAGCGGCAGAGCAAGTAATTTTTCAAGGACATCATTGGGGATTGGTATATCAGTTCTTAGAAAAATAATATTTCTTTCACCGTCTTTTTCCTGGCCGACCTGCATCTTTTCAATGTTAATATCATTTTCTCCGAGGATAATGCCGATACTGCCTATGGCGCCCGGCTTATCAATATTGTTTATAAGAACCAGATGTCCCTGCGGGACCATTTCAACCCTGAAATTATTTATTTTAACAACTCTCGGCTCTTTTTTGCCGAATAATGTTCCTTCCACTGTGGTAGTTGTTTCAGGACTGATTACGCGTACAGTTATCAGATTTAAATAATCTTCGGATTTAGAATGAGTTGTCTCTGTAACTCTAATACCCCTTTCCTTTGCAAGAACAATTGCGTTGACGAAATTTACATCATCCTTTACCACAGGAGTAAGCAGCCCTTTCATTATAGCCATTGAAATAGGTGAAAGGTCAAGGCCCATAAAATCTCCTGTATAATCAATAACTATTTCATTTATAGGCCAGTTTGAAAGTTGTGCCTGAAGGCAGCCAATCCTCTCCGCAAGGGTTAAAAAAGGTCCAAGCTTTGCCATGAGTTCGCCGGTAACAGAGGGACTATTTACAGCATTTATTATAGTTCCGTTCTTAAGATAGTCAATTATCTGTTCTGCGACCGCAACCGCAACATTGGTCTGGGCTTCCCGTGTAGATGCACCGAGGTGTGGAGTACAGACCAGGCGATCCATTTCAAGAATGGGTGAGTTGAAAGGAGGCTCAACTTCAAAAACATCCAGGGCTGCTCCTGCTACCTTTCCCGATTTCATGGCCTCATAAAGGTCATCTTCTTTAATAATACCGCCGCGAGCACAGTTTATAATCATCACCCCGTCTTTCATCTTATCAAAAGCCTTTTTATTGATCATGCCGGCGGTTTCTTTAAGCTTTGGAACGTGCAGAGTTATGTAATCAGCTTTTTCGTACAATTCGTCCAGAGTAGCATATTCAAATCCTGCCTTTTCGATAAGTTCCGGCACAACAAAAGGATCATATATAATGACCTGCATTTTGAGTCCACGTGCCCGATCCGCAATAATTGAGCCGATTTTACCAAACCCTATAACACCAAGAACCTTGTTATACAGCTCCCTGCCCTGCAAATTCTTTTTTTCCCAGCGTCCGGCCTTTAATGATGAAGTCCCCAATGGTATATTGCGTGTTAATGAAAGCATTAGGGCTAACGTATGCTCAGCAGTGGTAATAACATTGCCACCAGGGGTATTCATCACAACAACGCCTCTTTTCGTTGCCGCCGGTATATCCACATTGTCGAGACCGATACCTGCACGGCCTATGACTTTTAAACGGGTTGCCTCTTGCAGAAGATCATCTGTTACTTTTGTAGCGCTTCGTATAACAAGACCGTCATAGTTACCTATGATTCCTTTGAGTTCATCCGGAGACAATCCAACATTAACATCTACTTCAAACCCTTCTTCTTCTTGAAACATTTTAATTCCGGCTTCACCGAGATTATCGCTGATCAAAACTTTCATTAGTTTCCCCCTAAAACGAAAATTAAATAAACTATTTTGCAACTACTCACGTAGTCAGGCTGAAGCTGTTTAGACTGGAGGCTGAAGGGGTCAGAAGAGCACGATTGCCGTACTTTGGCGGAAATATCTGATTCTTGCATCAAACATGGCTTTTAATGCGTTTTTTCCTAACAGTCTTCAGCCTTCAGCCTATCCACCTGAGTAGTTACACTATTTTTTTATATATCTTATAATTATTAGTATGTAAAATAATTAATTTAAGCCATAAATCAATAAAGGCAACTTATTTTGGCGCAAGCCCTAAGTGTTTGACATGTGAAGTGGTTTATATATATGTAAATGCTCAGGTTCACGGTTCACGGTTCACGGTTAAAAGCCGACTAACCCTGAACCGAAAACCTGAGTAGTTACCAAAATCCTTAATAATGGCGTTATGAAATCTGATATGGCTATGTCGAGACTTTTCGCAAGTCCTTGATGCGCAAGAGATTGGTGTAGGTCGAGTAAAAAATCGCTCAATTTAGTTAAAGGAAAGGATAAGAAGAAATATGGAGAGAACATTATCAATAATCAAGCCGGATGGAGTTGGCCGCGGTCTGACAGGCGAAGTTATTAAAAGACTTGAAAGCAGCAATATGAAAATTATTGCCATGAAGATGCTGAAAATGACCAAGAAGCAGGCACAGGGTTTTTACGCTGTTCATAAAGAACGTCCATTCTTTGACAGTTTAACAGACTTTATGTCATCAGGCAGGGTCGTCGTAATGGTACTTGAGGCCGAGAATGTAATTTCAAAATACCGTGGTTTAATGGGTGCAACAAATTACAAGGAAGCTGAGGAAGGCACTATTCGGAGAGATTTTGCTACGGATATTGAGAAAAACGTTGTCCATGGTTCAGATTCTCAGGAATCAGCGGACTCTGAAATCGGTTACTTTTTCAACAGTTTTGAAATAGTGTAATCGTTCACGGGTTCAGGGTTTACTGATGGAAAAGAAAGTAAATTTTGACAATATTTCCATTGTGTTGAAGCAGCCTCGATGTCCTGAAAATATTGGGGCTGCCGCTCGTGCCATACGCAATATGGGGATAGGCAGGCTTGTACTGGTTAACCCGATAAACTGCGATTTTACCAAAGTTATGAAACTGGCTACCCATGCCGCTGCTGAAGTTGTTGAGCAAATAGAGTTTTATGAAGAACTTAAAGAAGCACTTTCACCTTATAGTTATGTTGTTGGAACAACCGCCAGGACAGGAAAACATCGTCTGTCTGTAAAGAATCCCTCAAAACTTGCTCAAAGCCTGATACCCATCTCAAGAGATAACAATATTGCCATAATTTTTGGCCCTGAGGACAGGGGGCTTTCCAACGAGGATATAAGATTCTGTGATGCCCTTGTTAATATCCCGACAGCGGACTTTTCTTCCATTAATTTAGCCCAGGCTGTAATGATTGTTTGTTATGAAATATTTAATGCCGGTTGTGCGGAAAGCCAGGATTTTGTCCCTCGTCTTGCAACTCGTCATGAGCTGGAAGGTATGTATGATCAGCTTAAAGATATACTGGTCAGGATAAGCTATATAAATAATGAAAATCCCGATTACTGGATGAACAAATTACGCCATTTTTTTATACGGTTACATTTGCAGGCCAGAGAAGTAAGTATTATCAGGGGCATATGCAGGCAGATCGACTGGTATGGCAAAAAATGTTTCAATGATGGCCGGAAGAGTTTGTCATGTAAACAAAACCCGCCTGAAAAGCGTTAAAAATTTCTTTTGACAGGATATACAGGATTATCAGGATGTAAGCTAAATAAAGAAATCCTGTCAAAAAAGTCCAGATTAATTATTTTTGACAATGAATGCCTGACTATTGTATATTATATTTGTGACTACTCACGTAGTCAGGCTGAAGCTGTTTAGGCTGAAGGCTGAAGGGGTCAGAAGAGCACGATTGCCGTACTTTGGCGGAAATATCTGATTTTTGCACCA
>JAIVWD010000041.1:0-15955 GCA_049190315.1 Deltaproteobacteria bacterium
CAATAATTTTGTGAGCTTTTAGAGGAGATTTATCTTTGCTTTTAAATCCTACCAAGGTGTTGGCCGCTACTATTTTTGTTTCAAGATTCGGAAGCGGCTTAATTCCCCTGTTTGTTTCTTTGTTGTTAACATTCTGATCAACTATAAGAGAAATAAAAAATCTAAGTTTTGCAATTTGGACAGCTATCGACTGAATATCAACCCCGAAGATACAGTTTTTAATAAGATACAATTTCCGTGCATAATCGAGCTTGTTGTTTTCAAAGGCATACTCAATGCTGTCTACAGCCGCCTTACGGGCTGCTGGTATTTCTATTTCATTTGCTTTATCGATCTGCTTGGTTTTCCATTGCCTGTTTTCAGGATCGAGCTTTCTCAGAATAAAAACCAGCCTGTGCAAAATACCCATGGGAAAAGCGCCGGAACCGCAGGCTGGGTCAAGAATTTTGATATTATCAATTACATTAATTAAAAAATTTGTTTCTTTATCCTTAAAAGCGTGTCCTTCCTCGTTATAGCTCAACAAATTACACAGGTTGTCATTTATTCGCTTTTTCTCTTTTTTTGAGTGACTGCCACAAAACTTAATCATTTTATTTTCAAGGTAAGCAATAAGAGACTCATCGACCATATAGTTGACGATTTCTCTGGGAGTGTAAAAAGATCCTGTCTGTTTACGCGCCGTAGTTTGAGTTTCAGGGTTGTAACTGGCCAGCAGGTTTTCAAACACATTTCCAAGCAGTTCGGGATCAAGGGCGATTTCTTCTTCAATGGGAGTATTTTCGGAAATAGTAAATTTGTAACTTTGGAGTAAATTGATCAAACCTTGGACTTCATATCTTTTACCGCAGGTTCCAAAGTCTTTGTTTAGATCAACCTGCTGTTTATTGGAAAAGAAAAGGTAATTCGGGATATTTAGTTCATTGTTCTTATGTTCTGAAAACCCGTCTATTCTGGTTACCGGTTTTGTTTCACGATCCAAACACTCAAACAAACCGCCGTTTAAAAAAGGTATGTTTTTAAGTATATTTAAAAATTCAACAGGATTTTGCAGGTTATCTTTATACCGGTAACGATTATGCATCATATAACTTTTGTTTTTGCCTTGATATTTCCTTGCAGCCCTGAATTTCCTTTTTTCCATTTTTGTATTTAAGGTGGCAAAGAAAAGATTTTGGAGAATGGCTTTATAATATGAACTGCTATCGGAAGCAAAATCATTTAGCTGTTCTGATACCTGCTCTTTGTTAAAAAGCACGTCCGGTATCAATCCTTTTTCTTTGACAAACCAAACAAAAATAATGCGTGTAATAAGACGAATTACATTAATCGGATTTCTTATATCTTCTTTTAAGTCATTCTGAGACGGAAAAGTAGTTTTCTTTACCGCCCAGTAATACCAGCTCGCAAGCTCTTTGTAGAATTTTTTGTTAAGCTCGGAACTGTCTAAAGTCTTCTGCCACGCCTTATCAAGCTCCACAAAGTTTGTGACAGCATGTTTTTTTCTTAATTCCTCCAAACTTAAATCAAAAAGTATTTCAATATGCGCCCGATGCGGGATTTTGATATTTATATCTTTAACAAGAGTTACTTTTTTTAGAACATCACGGCTTTCATTTCTTTTGTGGAGTCTTCTCTTGATAACGGAAAGTGTTAAATACCCGCCATACTTAAAAAGAACCATTACCGGCATGGGGAACACCCTGTTCAGATATCTGGTGATATCGGAAAGCTTTGTCCGGCTGTAATCTCTTTCTTTCAGTTCAATTGCAAAGAAAAGGTATGCCTCTATAATGGTCTTATCAACTCTACCCGCGCTAAACAGAGCGTCCTGGCTTCTCATTTCAGATTCTGTAAGCTGAAAGAGCATCTCAATGTTTTGCCAGTCCGAAGTCAGGGCTTTTTCTTTAAATTTATCAACATCAGGAATATTGTCATTTCCGTCTATAAAATCATTGTAAAAGCCTTCAAATGTCGGATTATCAAGTCTGCTCTGCCTGTACGTGTTGTAACCAAGAGTTTTAAACAGATTTATGCCGGTTTTAAATAAATCGGGATTCTTAAAATCGTTTATTGCGCTCTCTATTTGCTGCTTAAGTTTCATTTTATTGCGCTCTAATTTTCGTTTTTAAGAGTGATTTTCTGTCTGTCGACAAATTACTCAACCCGCTTGAATATTTACCAAATAAATTTTCTCCAAGTTTCCATGGGCTTGGTTTTGATAATTTGTCAAGATAATCCGATATGCTTTTACGAATTAACTCTGACTTTGTAACACCAAGAATGCTGGCGCTATTTTGTATGCTTTGTTCTAATTTGGGGTCTAATCTCAGGGTGATCATTTTCACACCTCCCTACTTGATTACCAGCCATGTTATCAGTTCAAAATGATCAGTTTTGTCTGCCTGTTTTGCTTTTGGAATAAGCAAAGCGCCTCTATCACGGGTTAGTCCAATCTTCACCTTTTTTTTAAATACAGAGTTTATTTCAGCAATAGCGGTTTTTAAAAGTTTGTTGTACTTATCCATTTGTGAGCCGTTATCTGTCTCATTGTTAAAAATATCGCATAATTCTTCATAAGGTTTATTTGCTCTGCTGCACAGCAGCCTGAAAATCTCAAGTATTTGTTTGGGGTGTGTATAATTAAAACGAACTGTGCCGTCGTCTCGTACATAAACCAGAAAATATGGAGACAACTGATTCACAGCTTCATTTCCATCGGTATTTCCTTTTTGCTTCAGACAATAAATAACGCCGGGCTTAATGATCTCTTTTGCATTTTCGCTTATGTCCGAAAAATCAGATGTATTACAAAAGTTGCCGGAAGGCGAAGGAGCTACTGCATAAAGACCAAATGGAGCATCTTCAAGTTTCTGCCTGTTTTCATCCATATAATTGGTCAGTTCTATTCTGAAGTCATCAAGAGTAAATTCACTCAAAGAAATGTTCTCATCCAGTTCTTCTAAATCCAGAACCTCTTTTTGAAGTCTTTTCAACTGCCTGTTTCTAAATTTCAGATCATCTTCTATCAAACCCTGGATCTGGTCTGTTTCAAGAAGATTTTCTTCCCCTGTTGCCGCAATATCAACGAGCGCCATTCTTGCTTCAACTCTGTCTTTAAGATTGATATAATTATTTAAATCATCGGTCGGCCAGAAGTTTACAAGCTGAATTTTAGCATTTTTACTTCCAAGCCTGTCAATTCGTCCAAATCTCTGTATTATCTTTACCGGATTCCAGTGTATATCATAATTGACAAGGTAGTCACAATCTTGCAGGTTCTGTCCTTCTGAAATACAGTCTGAGGCAATAAGTATATCTATCTCCGCATCTTGTGGCATCGAAGGTATTTTGTCTCTATTTTTTGAAATAGGAGAAAAATTGGCAAGGATATGACCGAACTCACTTTTACCAAACGTCGTTTTGTTTGCACCGCTTCCAATAACAAGGGCTATATTTAAACCTAAATCCTTTTTTATATAATCTTTAAGGTTTTCATAGAGGTAATTGGCGGTATCGGCAAAGGCTGTAAAAATAACCACTTTTTTGTTTCCGCTGTTGAGAGACTTATCTATTTTGTCTTTTATTAATTCTTTTAATACTGAAAGTTTTTTATCTCTGTCAGGCGTCACTGCTTGGGCACTTGCCTTTAGAAGCACTAAAGCATCTTTGTCGCTTTTTAAATCTTTTAGCCATAAATCCAAATCCAGATGCGCAAGATTGAATTTTAATTTTTTCCCGATACTATTTGCATCATTGAGGTCAGTATCATCTTCATCATATATTTCAGGCGACTCTATTTCTTCTGAATCCATGGTTTGTTTAAAGTCAAATATCCGCTTTTCAAGCCCGCTTATCTTGTCTATTGTTCTTTCCATTGAGATTTCAAAGGATTCAATAGAGCTTTCAAGCCTTTTGAGGAAGTTTACCTTCATCATTCCAATGAGAAAATATTCTCTTTTTTCCTGCGAAAAAGCCGCAATCATTTTTCCCGCTTTTTCTTCATAAAAAGCCTTGTGCTCATCCTTTACATAGGCCGACGGATTAAACAGAGAGAGTTTATAGGTCATTATTTCTTTGTTTATTCTATCGTAAGAAGGAAATTCGTCTATTGTATCTATATCCGGAGCTTTTGATATTACCGGAAGTCTTTTGGGGAAGGCCCCTATTCGTTTCATCTCATCTTTATAATAGGTTTGTATGTGCTTTCTGGAACGGGCAATAGTAAGTTCATCGAGAAGTTTAAAAAAAGTCGAGTCCAGTCGTTCAAGGAGTTCTTTTGTATTGCGATGTGCATTTTTTTTGGGGTCAGCCCACTGTGTAAATACGGTTTGAGCATTTTTAATAGTTTGAGCAATGTTTTTAACGCCGGTTTTTCCATAAAAGCTGTCATCCCTGCCGCCTGAAATGAAATATAGCTGGTTTCTTAAATCTTTCAGGTTATTGTTTACCGGAGTTGCCGAGAGCATTAGAACTTTTGTGTTTACACCGGAATTTATAATATCATCCATCAATTTTTCGTATCTGCTTTTCCTTATTATATTTCCATCTTCATCACGTTTGCCCTTTGTATTGTTTCTGAAATTATGGGATTCATCTATTACAACAAGGTCATAATTGCTCCAGTTTATTATTCCGAGGTCTATGTTGGTAACAGATCTGCCTGATTCCCTGCTTAAATCAGTATGGCTGAGAACTGTATAACCCAATCTGTCATCGACTAACGGGTTTAACAGGCTGTTGTTTTGAGCCTGATATAAGGTCCAGTTGTCGCTCAATTTTTTTGGGCATAACACCAATGTCTTGTAATTCAAGAGTTCAAAGTATTTAATAACCGCCAATGCCTCAAAAGTTTTTCCAAGCCCAACGCTGTCAGCAAGTACGCATCCATTATGTTTAAGGATTTTATTTATTATTCCTTTGACTGCATCTTTTTGAAACGCATAGAGCATATCCCAGACCTTTGTTTCAAAAAAACCTGTATTCTCATTTAAAAGGCCGCCTTGCCTTTGCTCTGATAAAAATTTTTCAAATAGATGGAAAAGAGTTTTAAAATATATAAATTCCGGCTCGTTTTCTATGTAGAGCTGCTCAATATATTTAAGAACTTCATCTTTCACATCTTCCACAAGGCCGGTGTCATCATTCCAGATTTCCTCAAACCAGTTTAATAAATCAGCCCTGTCTCTGTCATCGGTTACTTCCATATTGAGCTCAATATTCGGGCTGCCTCCCAGTCCCAGCCCTTGCACTGTGAAATTTGAGCTTCCAAGGATTGCTTTTTGAACACCGTTCTTCCTTTTCACGTGGTACATTTTGCCGTGCAGGAAATTTGGCTTTACCATTGATTTTATTCTTACTTTATCTTTTATCCAGTCGCTGCATTCTTTTGCTATTGATTTTTGTTGCAACCTTTTTTCAATAGGGATTACCAGTTTGTCATCTTCGATTTTAAATTCTTTTTTATCTTTTTTTAACGGGTCGATATCTTTAATGAAAGTTGGTTCGCCAAACAGAAAATCAAGCGAGTCAATATTATCCAAACTATCCTTTAGCCGCTGATATGCATAAATGGTGAAATACGCGGATACAACAGAAAGATTGCTTCCTTTGTCAATTTGCTGTTTTAGAAAGTCTCCGATGCTTCCTCTTTTGTGGTTGTCTCTTATCGAAGAAGGTATGTTTTTCATTTCAAACTTCCTGTCCTCTTCACGTTCCATACAAGCTATACCTCGAAAGGCCACAAATTGCGGTTTTTTACTGACAATGAACACCAATAGCCGCGTTGCTCAGGCTTGCAATAGCCCGCTATTACGCGTCTTCGCGCCTTGCTCTTGATGCTCATTGCTCACCAAAAAAACGCAATTTGCAACCTTCCGAGGTATATATTTCTCGCTTATTCAAACAGCAAAAACCGGTACTTCTCCGGTAGTGGTTTGCCTTTTTTAACTGATCTTTTGCATAGGTAACAATGGATATTTTTTCCTCTGATACACCAATTCCCCCTTCAATACAACAAAATCAATTATCTTTTGAAAAATTATGCGGTTATAGCCAAAATCCGCAAAATTTTAACTATTGTTAGCGGTCATTCATAATGACCCAGTGATATCAAAGCTTGCATTGAGAATTAATGCCGGCAATTAAGCCACTATCATTTTGTAAAACTAAGGACTTATGGAGGGTTCATCAGTTTATAAGTTCATATCGTCAAGAAGTAACCATTGATTTTCTTCTGCGATTTTTTCACTACCAATAGCCGTAGAATTCAGAATCCGGCAAAACCGCATGAGAACATAAAAATAGTAGTTGTAGGAATTTCCTTTTTTTGACAGGATATGCGGGAAGATCAGAACACCTTTAAGCTGATAAGCTCAACAGCTTAATAGCTCAATAGCTCGCCCAAAGGTCGCTAAGTTCATGACAGAAAAAAATAAAAAACACGTACCCTGTATTTTAGCTCCGGCCGGGAATAAAGACTCATTTTTAGCTGCTCTTGCAGCAGGGGCGGATGCTGTATATTGCGGTCTTAAAATATTATCCGCCAGAATGGAGGCAAAAAACTTTTCTATTGAAGAGCTAATCCCGCTTATTCAGCTTGCCCATGATATGGGAACGAAAGTTTATGTAGCATTCAACTCCCTTTTAAAGCAGGATGATCTTAATACAGCGGGAAGGCTTCTTGAACAGTTGGACAGGTTTGCTAAACCTGATGCCCTTATAATACAGGACCTTTCACTTATAGAGTTAATCAGGCAAACAGGTTTCACTGGAGAAATCCATTTATCTACACTTGCGAATATAAGCTTTCCAATGGCTTTGAAGCTTGTTCGCAAACAACCCGGAGTCAACCTGGTAGTTGTTCCAAGGGAGCTGAGTATAGATGAAATCAAGGCTATGGCTAAGGCCTGCCCAGGCGGTCTTGGCCTTGAAGTCTTTGTTCATGGGGCTCTTTGTTACGGGGTTTCAGGCAGGTGTTACTGGAGCAGTTATATGGGCGGCAAAAGCGGGCTCAGGGGCAGATGTGTTCAGCCATGCCGCAGGTTTTATACTCAGGAAAATACCATAAAAAGATTTTTTTCGTGTCAGGACTTAAGCCTTGATGTGCTTGTCAAGATTTTGTTGCCTGTCCCTGAAGTGAAGGTCTGGAAGATTGAAGGTCGCAAAAAAGGTCCACATTATGTATATTATATAATTAAAGCCTATCAAATGTTAAGAGATCATGGAAGCGATCCGCAGATGAAGAAAACAGCTATTCAATTAATATCGAGAGCCCTTGGCAGGGAAAGAACACACTTTAATTTTCTGCCGCAACGGCCATATAATCCTGTAAATATAAATGGTCAAACCGCTTCAGGCCTTTATATAGGAAAAATAAAAGGCCATAAAAATAAACCTTATTTTATTCCGATAGAGGAGCTTTTGCCCGGCGATGTTCTGCGCATAGGATATGAAGATGATCATTGGCATAGTGTAAACAGGGTCGGCAAATACGTGCCTAAAAGGGGACGTTTTTATCTTAAGCCGGCTTCAGGAAAAAATGTTTCGTCAGAAGTCCCTGTTTTCCTGATAGACAGACGGGAAAAGGCTCTTGGAGAGATGATGGCCAAAGTTGAGAACAGGCTGTCCAAACCGCAAGAGGTTGGAGTTGATTTCTCGACATTTAATGTCGGACTTTCAAATAGATATAACAAAAAGCAGAGGGCATTTGAAATTCATGTATTCAGGAAAATGAACAAGAAAAAATCCCATGATCAGTCTGGAATCTGGCTGCATGATGAATTTCAGCAAAAGCTTCATAGCGGCTTTGCGTCTGGTATCTGGTGGTGGCTTCCGCCGGTTATATGGCCTGAATATGAGGAAAAATATAAAAAGACCATCGAATTTATATTAAAAAGAGGAGGCCTTAATTTTGTCCTGAATATTCCCTGGCAGATGGCCTTTTTTAAGGAAAAGAAAAATTTAAATCTATGGGCAGGGCCATTTTGCAATATAACAAATACGCTGGCCATAGATTCCCTGGCAAATTTGGGCTTTGCCGGAGTTATTGTCAGCCCTGAGTTGGGCCGAAAAGATTATTTGCAATTACCGGAGCACAGTCCTCTTCCTTTGGGTATTGTAATATCCGGCAACTGGCCTCTTAGTATCTCACGCTTTCTGGCAGAAGATGTTAAAACAGAGCATTTATTCAGCAGCCCAAAGGGAGAGCAAGCCTGGGTAAAAAAATACGGATCAGACTTCTGGGTATATCCAAATTGGGAGTTGGATCTCCGCGATAAAAAGGAAAGGCTTAAAAAAGCCGGTTACAGTCTTTTTGTACATATTATAGAACCTTTGCCCCAGGGAGTTAAGATGAAAAAAAGACCCGGGCTCTGGAATTGGAACCTGGGTCTTCTTTGATGGCAAAGAAAACAGTGCCTAAAGTATGTTAAAGTGCCTAAAATGCCTAAAGTTGTGGTACGCCTTCGGCGTGCTGATTGATAACTCAAAGCTACTTAGAGTTTGCCCTCTCGTGTATTTGTGTCTTAAAAAATATATAAAATAGCAGAATACCTTAACTTTAGGCACTTTAATGTACTTTAGCTCACTTTAGGCATTTTCTTTTTTTAGGCACTTTTTTATTTTTTCTCGTCTTTAACTTCCTCAAAATCGGCATCTACCACATCTTCATCTGTGGATGAAGAAGCCCCTGCCTGCTGTGCACTTTCAGCACCGGCTTGCTGTTCTCCAGTTTGAGCCTGGGATGCCTGCTGATACATGGCTTCAGCCAGTTTATGGGAAGATTGAGTTAATTCATCGCTCAACTTCTTGATCTCAGCTTCATCATCCCCTTCCATTGCTTTTTTAAGCCGGCTTGTTGCATCCTCAACCTTGCTCTTGGTGGCGCTGTCAACCTTGTCTCCAAGGTCTTTTAAGGATTTTTCAGTTGAATAAATCAGAGCATCCGCAGTATTGCGTGCTTCTACCAAAGACCTTTTCTTTTTGTCGTCCTCTGCATGAAGTTCCGCATCTTTTACGAGATTGTTTATTTCTTCCTTTGACAAACCGGAAGAGGCGGTAATCTGGATTGATTGCTCCTTGCCTGTAGCCTGATCCTTTGCAGATACATTTACAATACCGTTGGCATCGATGTCGAAGGTTACTTCTATTTGAGGCACACCCCTTGGTGCTGGTGGAATCCCAACGAGTTCAAATCGTCCCAGGGTCTTGTTGCCTGCCGCCATTTCCCTTTCTCCCTGCAGAACATGAATAGAAACCGCAGGCTGGCTGTCTGCTGCGGTTGAGAAAATCTGGCTTTTTTTGGTAGGAATTGTTGTGTTTTTTTCGATTAGCTTTGTCATAACGCCGCCAAGGGTCTCGATTCCAAGACAAAGGGGCGTAACATCAAGGAGCAGAACGTCCTTAACATCTCCTTTAAGCACTCCTCCCTGAATGGCTGCCCCCACCGCAACAACTTCGTCAGGGTTAACGCCTTTGTTAGGTTCTCTGACAAATAGTTTTTTAACTCTTTCCTGAACAGCCGGCATACGAGTCATGCCGCCAACAAGTATAATCTCATCAATATCTTTGGGAGAGAGACCTGCATCTTTAAGTGCAACCTGGCATGGTTTCTCAAGTTTGTCGAGCAAATCATTTACAAGCGCTTCAAGTTTGGCTCTTGTTATTTTTATATTAAGGTGCTTTGGCCCACTGGCGTCGGCGGTTATGAATGGCAGATTTACATCTGTTTCCATTGAAGTGGATAGTTCCATCTTAGCTTTTTCTGCAGCTTCTTTCAGGCGCTGAAGAGCCATTTTATCACTTCTTATATCAATACCCTGGTCTTTTTTGAATTCGTCTGCTATATAATTGATAAGTCGAAGGTCGAAATCTTCTCCACCAAGATGGGTATCACCATTTGTAGACTTTACTTCAAAGACACCTTCTCCAATTTCAAGTATGGATATATCAAATGTGCCGCCGCCAAGATCAAAGACGCCAATTTTTTCTTCCTTTTTTTTATCCAGACCATAAGCAAGTGATGCAGCAGTCGGTTCGTTTATAATTCTTAAAACATTCAGGCCTGCAACCTTTCCTGCGTCCTTGGTTGCCTGGCGCTGGCTGTCATTAAAATAGGCAGGCACGGTAATTACTGCGTCAGATACCGTTTCTCCGAGAAATTCCTCCGCTGTTTTCTTTATATTTGCCAGTATAAAAGACGATATTGCTGCAGGGCTGTGTTGCTTCCCACGAAGATTTATTCGTATATCACCATTGCTTGCCTGCTCAAGTTTGTAAGGAAGTATCTTAATATCATTTTGTACTTCAGGTGAAGCAAACTTCCGCCCTATAAGTCTCTTCACAGCAAAGACCGTATTCTCCGGATTTGTGATTGACTGCCTCTTTGCAACCTGGCCTACCAATCTTTCACCACTTTCTGTAACAGCAACAATAGAAGGAGTTGTACGCCCTCCCTCGGGGTTGGTTATTACCTTTGCTTCACCCCCTTCCATTATAGCCACACATGAATTTGTGGTGCCAAGGTCTATTCCTATTATCTTGCCCATTGTTCTCCTCCTTGTAATTATATATAATCTGCTTATTATTTTTTTTCTTTTGAGACTACAACCGTTGCCGGTCTTAGTAATCTTTCATTTATTATATATCCTTTTTGAAGCTCATTTATGACTGTATTGTGTGGGTGTTCATCATTTTCCTGCTGCATAACAGCTTGATGAAAATTTGGATCAAAAGGCTTTCCCAGTGATTCAACTTGTTTTACACCAAATTCTTCAAAAATTTTAAGTAATTCTTTAAGGGTCATATCAATCCCTTCAATTAGACTATTATTTGAGTTTCCTTCATCTTTTGACGAACTTATTGCCCGTTCCATATTGTCAACAACTAAAAGCAATTCCTTGATTAAGGATTCATTTGCGAACTTTTTGAACTCAGACATTTCGCGAGCAGATCGTTTTTTGTAATTTTCGAATTCAGCAGAAACTCTTAGGAAGCGATCATATGTTTCTTTGGCCTCATCTTCTAAGGATTTGATTTTTATTTCCATCTCCTTTAAAGGATCAGTGGCGGCACCTTTTTTTTCTTTGTCTAAATCTTTTTTTGTGGATATTTTATTGTCTGTACCGTGCTTATCCGTTTCAGCTTTTTTTTGTATTTTCTTTTTATAGTCGGTCATCAGATAGAGTTGCTCCTATGTTGTTTTCACACTTTTTTCAGGGCCGGAAGTTTGAATAAAAAATAATGCTATATGTAAGAATGTCAAGGTGGTGCAAGGACTGGTTGTATGGTTGTGCACCCCCTATCGAATCTTTTTCTGAAACATTTAAGCCAAAACTCGACCGGGATCAATCCACGACACAGACTGTATCACTTATCGCTGCTTCCTTCCGGACCTGACGAGGTTCGTGAGTGTCTGTTGCGCAGCGGCCGGTCGGGATGACTCGAAAACGTCCAGGATAAAATCCTTTAGAGGGAATTCAGCCCCGCATTAAGCGGATTTCGGGAATAGGGCACCGCTAGCTCCCCGCTTAGCACAACCATTTATATAAAATAATTCATAAAATAATTTTTTCAAGGGCAAACAATTATAATAGTTTGAAAAATGTTAATTATGAGTTATATTAGGTTTATATAACTTTTTATTATGATTAATATTAGCCGATTTACTTGGATATTAAGAACTGTTTCATGCTATCACCACTCAAGGATTACAAAAATAAGTTGATAAAAACCGTAGAGGCAACCATTAAGGCTCACAGTATGATCGGGACAGGGGATTCAGTTCTGGTTGGTGTGTCAGGCGGGCCTGATTCTGTGGCTCTGCTTCATATTATACTCTCATTGACTCAACGGTTTTCCCTTAGAGTCGGTGTTGCTCACTTAAATCACTGTCTCAGGCAAAAAGATTCAGATGATGATGCTGAGTTTGTTGCATCTCTTGCACGCAAACTTGATTTGCCTTGTTATATTAAAAAGGAAGATGTTCGTAAATATCGACATGAAAAAAAGTTATCTTTGGAAGAAGCAGCAAGAATTGTTCGATACAGATTTTTTGAAAGTATCGCAGAGAAATACATGTTCAACAAGATTGCTCTCGGTCATAATGCTGATGATAATGCAGAGCTTGTAATAATGAATTTATTGCGGGGAAGCGGTCCCGTAGGTATTTCAGGAATACCGCCGGTAAGGAATGGAGAAATTATTCGTCCTTTAATAAAATTAACCAAATCTGAAATACTCGAATTCCTGGCGGTTAATAAATTAAAGTTTGTTTTGGACAAGTCTAATAATGACCAGAGATACCTTCGGAACAGAATCCGTCATCATTTAATACCACATTTAAAATCATCTTATAATAAAAGGATAGTTGAAACTATTAACCGTTTTGCATCAATTATAAGATCTGAAGAGGAATGGATAGATGATTTAATAAATCTCATATTCAATAAATCTGTTTTAGCTGCTGAGAATAATTCAGTTACCCTTTCAATTTCATCAATTCATGAATTGCATATTGCGGCCCAGAGGAGAATTATAAGAAAAGCAATCGCAGAAATAAAAGGAAATTTGAGGCGCATTAGCTTTTCACACATAGATTCCGTTAGTTCCCTTTTAAATAGCGGACATGTTTTTGGCCATATCGACCTTCCCGATTGTATCTGGATTAAACGAGATGGAGACACTGTTTCTTTTTCAAGGGGAAAAAGGGTATTGCGTGACCCTGATAAGAAATTAAGAGATGAGAATAAACTTTCATTTGAATACAGGATATTAAAACCTGAAGCCGGCTTAAAAGAAGAGATATTTCCCAGGTCCTTATTAATTAAGGAACTTGGTTTAAATATTGAATTTTCTGAGATTGACATTGAAAATTTGTCAGATATCCATCGCGCTGGACATAATGTTGCTTTTTTTGATATGGATAAACTTAGCTTCCCTTTGGTTTTAAGAAACTTTCGACCTGGTGACAGGTTTCAACCATTTGGTATGTCAGGGACACAAAAGGTAAAAAAATATTTTATTAATAATAAGGTTACAAGAGCTCAGCGCGCTAAATGCCCGATACTGCTTAGTCGTGAAAAAATAATGTGGGTTGTTGGCTACAGAATAGATGATTTTTTTAAAGTAAAACAATCAACAAGAAATATACTTAAAATGGAAGTTTCTCTTGCCTAATATACATTTATGATTAATATAATAAAACCTTGAACCCTAAATTTTTGGAGGAAATATCTTTTGAACCCATTTTATAAAAACATTGCTTTATGGCTTGTCATCACGCTGATGATGATAATGCTTTATAATCTTTTTAATCAGCAGCAATTGCCTGAATCAAAGATTAGCTATACGGACTTTCTTGCAATGGTCGATGAAGAACGAATTGAAGGAGTCGTTATTCAAGGCCAGGAACTCTTTGTAACAGATATAAACCGTAATCGTTTTAAAGTGTTTGCGCCTCAGGACAGCGATCTTATCAAGATACTCAGGCAAAAGGGCGTAGCCATTAATGCAAAACCACCATCAGAGTCACCATGGTATATGTCTCTTCTTGTTTCATGGCTTCCTATGATTGTACTCATAGGAATTTGGATATTTTTTATGCGTCAAATGCAGGCTGGTGGCGGCAAGGCGCTTTCATTTGGGAAGAGTCGTGCTCGTCTTCAATCAGACAAGTCTCAGAAGGTAACGTTTGAAGATGTTGCCGGAATCGATGAAGCAAAAGAAGAATTGGGAGAAATTATTGATTTTCTCAGAGAACCCAAGAAGTTTACACGTCTTGGAGGACGAATACCTAAAGGGGTTCTTCTTATGGGACCGCCGGGAACAGGAAAAACTCTTTTGGCGCGAGCTATTGCCGGCGAAGCCGGGGTGCCTTTTTTTAGTATAAGCGGTTCTGATTTTGTTGAGATGTTTGTCGGAGTAGGGGCATCGCGTGTAAGAGATCTTTTTGTTCAGGGTAAAAAGAACGCTCCGTGCATTATCTTTATTGATGAAATAGATGCTGTTGGAAGGCACAGGGGAGCGGGATTAGGTGGAGGACACGACGAAAGAGAACAGACATTAAACCAACTCCTGGTTGAAATGGACGGTTTTGAGTCAAACGAAGGGGTTATCCTTATTTCCGCTACAAACCGGCCTGATGTGCTCGACCCGGCCCTTTTGCGACCCGGACGTTTTGATCGCCAGGTGGTAGTTCCCCTTCCGGATATTTTAGGCCGTGAACAGATTCTTAAGGTTCATATGAAAAAAACGCCAGCAGCACCCGATGTAAACCTTGTCACACTGTCAAAAGGCACGCCCGGTTTTTCCGGTGCAGACTTGGAAAACCTTGTGAACGAAGCGGCGTTGCTTGGCGCTAAAAGAGATAAAGAAAAAATTGACATGGTTGACCTGGAAGATGCCAAGGACAAGGTCTATATGGGATTGGAACGTAAATCAAAAGTCATCAGGGAAGAAGACAGAAAGACCACGGCATATCACGAAGGAGGACACGCCCTTGTGGCCCGCTTACTTCCCAATACTGATGCCGTCAACAAGATAACCATTATTCCACGGGGACATGCCGCCGGTATTACTTGGTTTTTGCCCGAAGAGGGTGATTTCAAATATAAAGATCAGCTTGAAAGCGAATTGTCGGTTGCGTTCGGCGGACGAGTGGCAGAAGAAATTGTTTTTAATCGTATCAGTACCGGTGCCGCCAACGATATCAAACAGGCAACCGATGTTGCCCAGAAGATGATACGAAGCTGGGGTATGAGTGAAGAGTTGGGTCCGCTTTCTTTTGCCAAAGATGAGGAGCATATTTTCCTGGGGCGAGAAATTGCGCAGCACAGGGATTATTCTGAAGAAACGGCACGGAAAATTGACCAAGAAATAAATAATCTTATCGAAAAAGCTTACAATCGTGCAAAGAAAACCTTGAATGAAAATTTAGATATTCTTCATGCTCTGGCGGATCGTCTGCTTGAAAAAGAGACGGTTCTGGGAAGGGAGCTTGATGATCTCATACTTTCCATGAGACCCGGATTTGAGTTTCCGTCAAAGACGTCTGTCGGCAAAAAAACTGATAAAAACGCTCCGGTCGAAAATGAAGAAAATACAGAAGAAATCAAAACCGAAACCGAGCAGCCCTCATCTTAGTTCCTTAAAATCGAATTTTGTGCATTTAATGGCAAAATATTTTTACCGGTACAATTTCTCTATCTTAAAATAATTGAAGATTTTCGATTGAAGATTGAATATCGATAGAATTTCCGATACGTTTCACCTAACAAACACGTATGAAAACTTATAACCTTGGATGGGGCAAACACAGGCTGGTTCTGGGTAAGCGTACCTGTATTATGGGTATCGTGAATGTTACGCCGGATTCATTTTCAGATGGCGGGGAATTTTTCACCCGAGATGACGCCGTGGCTCAAGGCCAAAAACTTTTTGAAGACGGGGCTGACATACTTGATATCGGCGGAGAATCTACACGCCCTTTTTCTGATGCGGTATCTGCCGAAGAGGAAATCCGGCGGGTTATACCTGTGATTGAAAACCTTGCCGGGCGTATTTCAATTCCCATTTCCATAGATACAACTAAGGCCGGTGTTGCCAGAAGGGCTATTCAAGCCGGTGCCTCCATTATCAACGATGTTTCAGCATTGCGTCTGGATCACGGCATTGCAGATGTTGCAGCAGAATACGACGTTCCGGTAATTTTGATGCATATGCTTGGAACCTCAAAAACCATGCAGACCAATCCTGTTTATGATGATCTTATAAAAGAAATCAAAGAATTTCTTAAAAACGCCGTTGATTATGCTGAAAGTAAAGGAATTCCAAAATCAAAAATCATCATCGATCCTGGAATCGGTTTCGGGAAAACTGTTGAACATAATCTTTTATTAATTAAACACCTGCATGAATTTAAAACACTGGATGTTCCTATTCTTATCGGACCTTCCAG
>JAIVWD010000042.1:0-8487 GCA_049190315.1 Deltaproteobacteria bacterium
TTGAGAACGTAGATAGAAATTCCAGAAGGCCACAGCCGCCAATATCAGGACAATAACGGCCGCTAAAGCCCCCCAGTGCCACCTCTTCATCCGTGCCTTTTTTCTCTTTTTCTCGGACCGTCTAAAAGCAATCTTTTTTATTGTTTTCAGGGCTGCAGCGAGCTTTTCCCAGCCCCTCATGCCAGCCGTTAGGCGCCAGACCAGAGAGGGGATATTGATACTGATGATTCAGTTCGAATGGGACCATGATAAAGCAGCAAAAAACCATAAGAAGCACGGGGTCAATTTTGAAGAAGCCGTCACTGCGTTTTATGATCCTTTATCGGCCACTTTTGATGATCCGGATCACTCCGTAGGAGAACAGAGGCTAATTACAATTGGTTTCTCATCCCGTGATCGTCTTCTTGTGGTATCACATACAGATAGAGAAGAAACCGTACGCATTATCAACGCACGGCCTGCAACCGCGCGGGAAAGGAAGCGACATGAAATCTAAGACACAAAAGGCCCATGATGAATTACGCCCGGAATACGATTTTGATTATTCAAAAGCTGATCGAGGCAAATACTACAAACGGCTATTAGAAGAAGGCTCGAACATAATCGTTCTAGAACCTGATTTAGCCAAAGTATTCAAAGATTCAGCAAAGGTTAATGAAGCATTGAGATCTTTGCTTGATTTCACTCGATCAACGCAGCGCCTAACACGTCGCTCCAGCGGACGCAAAAAAACGCGCCGCTGATTTGAGCGTTACAGATTTCTGCTATATACCTCGAACCCATGCAATTCATAAAAAGGTTATAATATCGGTTAGATATCTTTATTTTCTACAATAAACGACAACTTAAAGTACGTTGATTAGATGTTAATTAGACTCCCAGCAAACCCTTTATTCATGGGCTATGCAGTAGGTTCGACTCCCGCTGACGGAAGTATAAAAAATAGTCTTTCATGTAATCAGACTCTCGATAGTTATATAATTGTCCCTTGAAAAGATTAACTAATTTTACTATTTAACAGCTCATCTGGAACCTATTCGGAACATAATATTATCCTAATAATTACAAAAAAAACCGAGAACCGTTACAATATTTTTAAGTTCATACAACAATTTGGCTTATAACTCAATGAATGAATAAGGAGGAAAAACAGTGTCTATCAGTGAAATAACGGCAAATGAACTGGATGTTGAAAAGTTTATTAAAGATAAGGCGGCAGGGATATCTGAAGCCGTGGGGAATGATACAGCTATTAATGCCCTGTCAGGCGGCGTTGATTCTTCAACTGTTACACTGCTTGGACATATGGCTCTGGATAAAAAACTGAAAACTTATTTTATAGATAATGGTTTGATGAGAAAGGATGAGCCGCAAGAAGTAGTTTCTATCTTCAGCAAAATGGGCGTTAATGTAGAAATAATTGATGCAAGGCAGGAATTTTTCGCAGCATTGAAAGACATAGATGATCCTGAGAAAAAAAGAGAAGCCATTACCCAGACCTTTTATAAAAAAGTTTTTGGGAGACTTGTTAAAGAAAGCGGAGCAAAGCATCTTCTTCAGGGGACTATATTAACCGATGTTGATGAAACGGTTGCAGGTATCAAGAGGCAGCATAATGTCTTTGAACAATTGGGCATTGATCCTCAGGAAACATTCGGATACAAAATAATTGAGCCGTTATTACAACTTCGTAAAGATGGTGTAAGAAAAGTTGCTGAAGGCCTCGGACTTCCTGAAGTAATTTTTAACAGACCACCTTTTCCAGGGCCTGCGCTTGCTGCAAGAGTTATTGGCGCTGTTACGCCTGAAGATGTTGAGCTCGTCAGGCACGCGACCGTTATTATGGAAGAGGTCTTTGGGGATATGGACTCATTTCAGAATATGGCTATTTTGCATAAGGATCGAGTGACTGGTATGCGAAACGGCATGAGAGAATTCGGCAGACAGATTGAAATAAGATGCTGGGAAAGTACTGATGCGCGTACCGCTACCCCAATGAGAGTTGATTACAAAACCCTGTTTTATCTTGCTGACCGCATTACAAAAGAAGTCCAGGGTGTTGTCAGCGTAACTTATCATATTGCTGAGAAGCCGCCGTCAACTATGGAGGTTGTTTAAATTATAAAATATCTTCATGATAATTCTGCAGGGACTTGACTTTAGACTGTCCTTTCCTTCGAGCAGCAATTCCCCTTGCAGCAGCAAGAGCGGCGGCTATTGTAGTAATATTCAGGATTTTATAATTAATAGCTGCTTTACGAATATAGGAACTGTCTGTCTTGCTTTGTTTCCCGCTCGGCGTGTTTATTACCAGGTGAATTTCTTTGTTTTTAATTGCATCAACAAGGTTGGGTCTGCCATATCCCAGTTTTGGGACAGGTTTTGAATCTATTCCATGTTCTGCAAAGAATTGATGCGTCCCTTTTGTTGCCAGTATGTTAAATCCAAGCTCCTTGAAGACCCTTGCAGCTTCCAGCGAACCTGGCTTGTCTTTCTCCGCAATGGTAAACAGAACCGTTCCTTCAATTGGCAGCGATGACTGTGTTGCTTCCTGTGATTTGAAGAATGCCAGGCCAAAGGAATCCGCCAGCCCCAGAACTTCTCCTGTTGACCGCATCTCAGGGCCGAGAAGCGGATCTACTTCGGGGAACATGTTGAACGGGAAGACCGCTTCTTTTACTCCGAAATGTTTGATCTGTTTTTGCTTAAGACCGAGGTCTGAGATTGTTTTACCCAGCAAGATTTGTGTGGCAAGCCGAGCCATGGAGATATTACAGACTTTTGAAACTATTGGAACGGTCCGCGACGCTCTTGGGTTTGCCTCCAGAATGTAAACCGTGTCATTTGCGATAGCATACTGGATATTCATAAGCCCGATGACATTCAGCTCGATAGCGATTTTGCGTGTGTATTCACAGATAGTTTCAATGTGTTTGGGAGGAATGCTGATGGGCGGGATTACGCAGGCAGAGTCACCTGAATGCACACCTGCAAGCTCAATATGTTCCATAACAGCAGGAACAAATGCGTCAGTTCCGTCTGAAATTGCATCTGCTTCAGCTTCAATGGCATTTTCAAGGAACTTGTCAATTAAAATAGGCCGTTCCGGTGAAATATCTACGGCCGCCGCCATATAATGTTTGAGCATTTCTTCGTCATGTATAACTTCCATTCCGCGTCCGCCTAAAACATAAGAAGGGCGAACTATAAGAGGATAACCGATATCTTTTGCAATATCCAAAGCTTTTTCAAATGAATGAGCCATGCCGGATTTGGGCTTGGGAATCCCCAGCTTTCGCATCATCTTGTAGAAGCGGTCACGGTCTTCCGCAAGATCTATGGCTTCAGGAGATGTGCCTAATATCTTTACACCAGCTTCAGCCAGATCGTTTGCAATGTTCAGCGGTGTTTGCCCTCCATACTGTACAATTACTCCTTCAGGCTTTTCCTTTTCGTAAATACTTAATACGTCTTCTACTGTAAGAGGTTCAAAATATAGTTTATCCGAAGTGTCGTAGTCTGTGGAGACTGTTTCAGGGTTGCAGTTGACCATTATGGATTCATATCCTGCATCGCGGATGGCAAAAGCCGCATGCACACAGCAATAGTCAAATTCAATCCCCTGGCCAATCCGGTTTGGTCCACCGCCTAAAACCATAATTTTTTTACGGTCGCTTACTTTTACTTTATCAGATGCATTATAGGTAGAGTAGTAATAAGCTGCATCTTCGACACCACTTACCGGAACAGGTTCCCATGCCTCGATTAGATTCAATGAAATGCGTTTTTCACGGATATCCTTTTCGGGAATGTCAAGAAGCCCGGCAAGATACTTATCTGCAAATCCATCTTTTTTAGCCTGCAAAAACAGATCATCCGGAAGCATTCGGCCTTTGTGTTCTAAAATTTTATCTTCAAGTTCTACCAGCTCTTTCATCTGTTCGATAAACCAGGCTTTTATGTGAGTTTTTTCATGAAGAGCCTGGATATCCGCGCCTTTGCGCAGCGCCTCGTACAGGATGAAGTGTCGTTCACTGGTAGGAATGTTCAGCATATGCATTAATTCGTCCAATGATTTATTGTTGAAGTCTTTGGCAAATCCAAGCCCATACCGGTTAATTTCCAGCGAACGTATAGCTTTCTGAAAAGCCTCCTTATAATTTTTTCCTATGCTCATTACTTCACCAACTGCGCGCATCTGGGTGCCGAGCTTATCTTCCACGCCTGGAAATTTTTCAAAGGCCCACCGGGCAAATTTAACTACAACATAATCACCGGATGGAGTATATTTGTCCAGGGTTCCATCCCGCCAGTAGGGAATTTCATCAAGAGTAAGGCCTCCGGCCAGAAGCGCTGAAATAAGAGCGATCGGAAAGCCGGTTGCCTTTGAGGCCAGCGCTGACGAGCGAGAAGTCCTGGGATTGATTTCTATAACCGCAACTTTTCCGGTTTTGGGATCATGTGCGAATTGAATATTGGTGCCTCCGATGACTTCTATTGCCTCAACAATATCATAGGAGTATTTCTGAAGACGTTTCTGAAGTTCAGGAGCGATTGTCATCATTGGTGCTGTGCAGAATGAATCCCCTGTATGAACGCCCATTGCGTCGACATTTTCTATGAAACATACCGTGATCATCTGATTCTTGGAATCACGGACAACTTCCAGTTCAAGTTCTTCCCAGCCCAGCACGGATTCTTCGACCAAAATCTGATTTGCCATACTTGCAGCTATGCCGCGAGCGGCTATTGTACGAAGTTCTTCAACATTGTAAACAAGACCGCCTCCTGTTCCTCCCATGGTGTATGCCGGACGTATTACAACAGGGTAACCAAGTTTTTCCGCAACTTTTTCCGCATCCTCGACGCTGTTAACAGTCTGATTTTTCGGCATTTCAATCCCGAGTCGATTCATGGTTTCCTTAAATGCTGTACGGTCTTCCCCGCGCTCAATGGCGTCAATGTTAACTCCGATGACCTTAACGCCGTATTTTTCGAGAACGCCCGCTTTTGCCAGCTCGGATGAAAGATTAAGTCCTGTCTGGCCACCCAGGTTAGGCAGCAAAGCATCCGGACGTTCAGTTTCAATAATCTCCGTTAATACTTTAAGGTTGAGAGGTTCTATATAAGTTACGTCGGCCGTTCCAGGGTCTGTCATTATAGTCGCAGGATTCGAGTTCACCAGTACTATCTCGTAGCCAAGGCTTCGCAAAGCCTTACAGGCCTGTGTTCCTGAATAATCGAACTCGCATGCCTGGCCGATTATTATTGGACCTGAACCGATAATTAATATTTTATTGATGTCGTTACGTCTGGGCATAGAAACTCCTTTGATTAATCGCTTTAAACCACTACCTCTGGTAGCAGCGCTATAAAAAGGTTTTACCGTTTTAATGAATTAGTTAGTCATAAGTGCCTAAAATGCCTAAAGTATATTAAAGTGCCTAAAGTTAAGGTGTCGCTTCGCTCCATTAATTCATTAAAATTAACAGGATTCCACAATCTTAGTCACTTCATACGTAAGTTCTCAATAAGTTCGGGTAATAACTTCTGGATTCCCGCCTTCGCGGGAATGACGATTGGGTGTAAGTGCCTGTCATTCCAGCGAAGGCGGGAATCCATAGAATAGTCGCAAGATATGATTTGCCCGAACTTATTGAGAACTTACATAAATCCCTTGTTGTTTGAAAAAAGCTTGCGGAAAATATATAGGGATGTTTTCTTAAACATTATATGTTTTTAGTGATATTACAATGAGATACAAATTATACATATCATTTATAGTGCCTTTTTTTATCATATTTTGCCTTTCTATACCTTCATATTCTCAGCAGGATGAAAAAAAATTATCTGCACAAGAATCAAAAAAATTGACTCTTGTTCGGGCAGTTATGTGTGAAGGGATACAGGACTTCAAGCCCTGGAATCAGGCGGTTGTTTTTTCAATAACAATCGGTAAAGTCTCCTGTTTTACTTCTTTTGATCCTGTCCCTGAAACGACATATATTTACCATAACTGGTATTACAGAGAGAGCCTTAGTAAGCGGATGAAACTATTTCTTCAGCCTCCTGTCTGGTCAACCTTTAGCAGTATTCAATTTCGAGAAGCTGATAAGGGCCTTTGGCGCGTTGAGATTACAGATCCTGAAGGAAATATTTTTCACGTTTTAAGATTCAGTATAACGGACTAACCTATTATGGATAAGGTTTTGCTTTTTCTTTCGAGCATTAGATGGCAGGATATTGTAGATGTCACGCTAAACAGCTACATTCTGTTCCGGCTTTATGTACTTTTCAGAGGGACCACCACGTTACGTGTACTTATAGTTATTGCTTTCCTTTGGTTTTTTCAGCGCATTGCGGCATATTTAGGTTTAATTATTACAAGCTGGGCGGTTCAGGGCGTAACTGCTGTTGCTGCACTCATAATAATAGTTATTTTTAGAAATGAAATACGTTCTGTCCTTCAGGCAAAGAATTTAAAGGCAATTCTCTGGGGGGTTTCCCCTAAAACTATTAAGACACCCGTAGAAATAGTTGTTGAAAGTGTTTATGAAATGGCAAGAAAGAAAATTGGTGCCTTAATTGTTTTTCCGGCAAAAGAGGATTTAAAAGAGCTTATCCAGAATGGAATTCCCTGGCGTGGGCGAATATCAAAAGAAATGATAATGAGTATATTCTGGCATGGCAACCCTGTGCATGACGGTGCAGCCGTGATTCAGGGAGATCAGATTACAGATGTCGGGGTTATTCTTCCGCTATCAAACCGAAAAAATATTCCTTTATATTACGGTACACGGCACAGGGCGGCCGCCGGCCTGGCCGAGATTACGGATGCTTTGGTTATAGTTGTGTCAGAGGAAAGAGGTAATGTGGTTGTTGCCAAAGGATCCGACATGAGGGTTATTGAACAAAAGGATGAGCTTGTAACAATACTGCAAGAGCAGGTGGGCATTACTACTAAAGCTTTGGATTATGTAAGAAAAGAAAAAATTAAGACAGGACTTGCTGCCGTTGCTTCTGTTTTATTTATAATTGGTGTATGGTTCAGCTTTTCAAGGGGTCTTGAGACCATGATTACACTTGAGATTCCGATAGAATATATGAATCGTGATGCCAGAGTAGAAATTATAGATACTTCTGTTAATGTCGTTAATCTTAATCTTAGCGGGCCTGGAACTATTATTAAAACTATCAGGCCTGACCAGGTTAATATTAAGCTTGATCTGGGCAAAGCGGTTATTGGTCGCAATACTTATACTATAACTAAAGAAAATATTACGTTGCCGCCAGGTGCTTTACTGAAAGGCGTTAAGCCATCTGTTGTTGAAGTTACCCTTGATGTCCCTATATCAAAAATGTTGCCTGTACAGGTTGCCTGGACTGGAAAATTACCTGAAAATTTAATACTATCTGAGGCAAGGCTTGATCCGGAAAAATTGCTGGTAGAGGGTGGAAGCCATATGCTGAAAAATATTTCAACAATATATACTGAAAAGGTTTTACTTGATAATATATCAGAATCCGGGAAAATTTCTGTTAAGCTGGTACTTAATCCAGCCTCGTTGAAAATTGCACTCGGGTCAAAAGACAGAATTTCAATTGAGTATGTTATAAAGAAAAGAATTCAATAAGGGCTCGGTCAAAAATAAGTTGGTAGAATTTGCGCCCAAATTTGCCGTAGATTTCATCGATCTGATTGAGCAAAACCGCAGGAATAGCGAGCTATTTCGAGGACTTTTGCGAATGAAGATCGATTCAAGATATGGTGAAGTTGGGATGCAAAAATGCCAAGTTATTTTTTACCGAGTCCTAAATTATCAACGTATCGTAATATTTATTTTGGTATGACAAAAAATTATATAGATAAACTTGTCCGATCCTGGTATGTTCTTCATACAAAAAGCAGGTTCGAAAATGTTGTAAATGAAGGCCTTGCAAAAAAGTCAATAGATGTTTTTTTCCCAAGGATTAAGGTCAGGAGCAAACGCCGTGATAGAAAAGCCATGATTCAAGTGCCGCTTTTCCCGGGATATGTGTTTGTTAAAACCGATCTTAATCCTTATGAGCATATTGAAATCGTTAAAACTGTCGGAGCTGTCCGTATAATTGGAAATAAGGACGGTCCTTTGGCAGTTTCCCAGGAGAGCATTGAGTCCTTGCAAATCATGGTAGCCGGCAATAATGATGTGACAACCGGCAAACATTTGAGAAAAGGGGACAGGGTTATGGTGGTTGACGGCCCTTTTGCAGGTGTAACGGGAATTTTTATCAGGTATAAGGGGAAAGAGCGAGTTGTGGTTTATATTGAAGCTCTCGGCCAGTTTGCAAGTGTGGAAGTCAGGGAGGATGATGTTGAAATAATACCCGAACTATTATAGACTCAAGTTTCGCACACCTCTATGCAACAAAAGCTTTAAAGGGCAGGTATTAGATAGTTTTTTTAAAAGAGCAAAATAATATGATTGATATTCTAAACCACTATAC
>JAIVWD010000042.1:8497-14266 GCA_049190315.1 Deltaproteobacteria bacterium
TCAGATAATTAGTTTCACAAGGCCAGAAGGAGGAAGGCGTATTAGTTATACGTCGACGACTGATAACGCAGTGAAATTATTTATCTGGAAATCTATAGCATAAGTGCTTGACTTCTTATGAACTTATGTTTAATAGAATAATATATGGGATTATCAGTTATTGCATGGAGGATTATAGATGAATAAATTGGAACTTATTTCAGTCTTGAAAGCTGAGGCTAACATTTCAAAATTAGAGGCGGCAAAGGTTGTTCAAGTATTTTTCGACAGCATGGCGGACGCCATGGCTAAAGGAAAGCGTGTCGAAATTAGAGGCCTTTGCAGTTTTTTTGTTAAAGAATACAAAAGCTACACAGGAAGAAATCCAAAAAGTGGCGAGAAGGTAATAATAAAACCCAAAAAACTTCCTTTTTTCAAATCAGGGAAAGAACTGAAAGAACGGGTAGATAATTAAATTTGTGTCCTGGTTTGAATCAATAATAGATCAAGAACAGCCAATAAGACTTTTAAAAAACATTCTTCTGAACATGACCATTCCTAATGCCCTTCTTTTTACCGGTACTGACGGAATTGGGAAAAGCACTACTGCTCTCGCTTTTGCAATGGCATGCAATTGCGGGGGGGAAGAAGTCCTGCCAGCAGCGGATCCCTGCGGTCGTTGCAGATCATGCAGGAAAATCCAATCAGGTAACCACCCAGATATAATTCGAGTTGAGCCGTTTGGTCCTTTTATCAGGATCAAACAAATCCGTGACATTTGCGATACGCTTTCACTGAAGCCATACGAGGCAAGATTGCGTATCGTTATAATTTCCGATGCCCAGGCCATGAATCCTCAAGCAGCTAATGCTCTGCTTAAGGTGCTGGAAGAACCACCTGCGCGAACTGTTTTAATACTTACTGCCGTGCAGACATCTGATTTGCTTCCAACAATTGTATCGCGCTGTCAGCATATCAGATTTAGCCCAATTCATAGAGAAAAGCTAAAGACTTTTCTGGTTGAAAAACATGGGGTTAATGCTGAAGATGCAGCAATATTTTCAGCCATGGCGAACGGGAGTATGACCAAGGCTCTTTCTATGATAAAAAAGAATAGCCAGGCGAATTGGATTTGCCTAAGGGACTGGCTGTTAAATATTATTGGATTGGAAAAGACCGGACCTTTGTCTTTAGAGCCAATTATTATACTTCTCTCATTTGCGGAAAGATTATCAAAAAACAAAGAAATCATTCAGGACTCTCTTGAGATTATTAAAACTTATTTGCGTGACCTGATTATTTATAAATATAGTCCTGAAAAAATTATCAATAAAGACTTGATCCGCAAGATTCAATATGCCTCACAAAAAATTGCGGTCAAATCGCTTCTTTCAAAAATAGAAGCCATTCAGACAGCACAGAAAGATATACGGGCAAACACAAATTTAAGACTGACTCTGGAAGTAATGATGTTGAGGCTTGAAAAATTTTGAATATGAGAAAAATCGTTAAAATAAGATTTAAACCTGCAGGTAAACTTTATGACTTTGACTGCGGTGCGTTTGTTTTAAATAAAGATGACAATGTGATTGTTGAAACCGAGCAGGGGCTTGGTTTAGGGGTTGTTGCCATTTCACCTCTCCCCTATGAGGAAAAGTTGTCAAACAGGCCTTTGAAACAGGTTTTCCGTTTGGCTAATGAAGAAGATTTTAAGCAAAGAAAGAAAAATCTTGTGACTGAAAAAAAGGCTCAGGCTTTTTGCCTTGACTGCATAAAACAATTAGGGCTTAAAATGAATCTTTTTTCTGTTGAAAGCACCTTTGATGCAGGTAAATTAACATTTTTTTTCACTTCTGAAGGCCGTGTGGATTTTCGGCAATTGGTAAAGATGCTTGTCAAAGAGATCGGGGTAAGAATTGAGATGCGGCAGGTGGGGATACGCAATCAGGCCAAGATGTGCGGTGGCATAGGGAGATGCGGGCGTGAAATCTGCTGTTCGGCATTCATAGAAAAATTCGGTCCTGTATCCATACGTATGGCAAAGGACCAAAGTTTGTCCTTGAACCCAACCAAGATATCCGGCATGTGTGGTCGCCTTATGTGCTGTCTGACTTTTGAACATGAAACTTATCAAAAACTGAGGGGAAAATTTCCAAAAATCGGCAGATTAGTGAATACATCCGGCGGCAAGGGCAAAGTTATTCGTCATAACTTAATATGTAACAGGCTGACCGTTCGTTTAGATAGTGGTCCGGAAATAGAGGCCAGCTTAGATGAAATTACAACCTAAATGGAGAGGAATAGGGAATGCCAAAGCCCTTTTATATAACAACGCCCATCTATTATGTTAATGCAAGGCCTCATCTGGGGCATGCTTATTCTACTATTGCTGCGGATGTTGCGTGCCGATATAATTTAATGCGCGATAGAGAGACTTTCTTTCTTACCGGTACTGATGAGCATGGAGACAAAATTGTTCGTGCCGCAAAGAATGAGAATCTTAGTCCCAGGGCATACGTAGATAAAATAAGCGGTCTTTTTAAAGACCTTTGTCCGGAACTCGAAATTAGATACGATCATTTTATACGCACCACGGACCCGGCTCATATCGCAGTGGTAAAGAATATACTGCAAAAGCTATATGATTCGGGTGAAATATATTTTAGTGAATATAAAGGACTTTACTGTTTTGGCTGTGAAAGGTTTTACACTGAGCGTGAGCTTGTTGATGGCAAATGTCCTGATCATAAAACAGAACCGGAAGTTATCAAGGAATCCAATTATTTTTTTAAGATGAGCAAATATCAGGACTGGCTTATAGACCATATTAATAATAATCCTGATTTCATATACCCCGAGCGATACAGAAATGAAGTTTTGTCTTTTTTAAGCGAACCGCTTGAAGACCTGTGCATATCTCGTCCAAAAACACGCCTTGAATGGGGTATCAGCCTTCCATTTGATGATAACTATGTCACATATGTCTGGTTCGACGCTTTAATAAATTATATTTCTGCCTTAGGATACCCGGATGGAGAACTTTTTAAAAAATTCTGGCCGCATGTTAATCACATTGTTGCCAAAGATATCCTTAAGCCCCATGGTATTTACTGGCCTATTATGCTGAAGGCGGCAGGCATTCCGGTTTATAAGCGTCTGAATGTTCATGGATACTGGAATGTTGACCAGAGCAAGATGTCCAAAAGTCTCGGCAATGTGATAGAGCCTCTTCAAATAAAAAACAAATACGGGCTGGATGCGTTCAGGTTTTTTATCATGCGGGATATGGTCTTTGGCCTTGATTCCAGTTTTTCTGAAGAGTCTATGGTGCAGCGCATTAATTCTGATCTGGCAAATGACCTGGGGAATCTGTTTAGCAGGGTTCTTGCAATGGCTCACAAATATTTCTCAGGGGAAATTCCGGAAGTTGATCCTGTTTTAGAGCAGGAGTTGCAGCTTGGCCTTGAATCAGATGCAATTAAGGCTATTGATAAATTCGAGAGCGCCATGGAAAAGTTTGAATTTCATAAGGCTCTTATAGCTGTCTGGGAATTTATAAGCCGGATGAACAAATATGTTGATATCACAGCTCCATGGGAACTCGCGAAGAAGAAATCCAGCAGAAAACAGCTTGAAGCTGTAATCTATAATCTTCTTGAAGGACTCAGAGTCATATCCGGTCTTATCTATCCGGTAATGCCGGACACTTCTGCAAACATGCAGAAGCATCTCGGAATGAATCCTGATGAGAGTTATTACAGATTAGAAATTCTCAAAAAATGGGGAACTATAAAATCAGGTATCAAACTTCCCAAATCAGTTACTCTTTTCCCAAGAGTTGACTTAAAAAAAAATGAGCTTTATTCCGGTGAGAACTCTTCAGAAAAAATATTGCCCGACCTTAAGCCAGAGATATCTATGGAAGAATTTAATAAGGTTGATCTAAGGATAGCTACCGTGGTTCATGCTGAAGTAATTCCAAGGGCAAAAAAGCTTCTTAAAATAGAGGTCGATTCAGGGGAAAAGCTAACAATTGTGGCTGGGATTTCAGAAGGCTATAATCCGGATGACATTATCGGCAAACAGGTAATTGTTGTCGCTAATTTAAAACCAGCCAAAATTATGGGGATATTGTCAAAGGGTATGTTACTGGCCGGCTTTGATGGTAATATCTGCGCTCTCGGAACTGTTGATAAGAAAATTAAGCCAGGGACTTCTCTGGCCTGACAACCTGATTGTTCGTTATTTACAGCAATAACTAATAATGAAACAAAACAGATTTAAATCCGAGCATAAAATCCTTAAGAAACCTGGCTGGAGAGATTATCAGGCAAGGCTGAAAAGGTCTGTCTTAATAAATATATTAAGCAAAAGAATTATTAAATATTCTTCTTTCCTTATATTAACGCTGATTAGTTTTTATTTAATATCCGGCAACCTTGGCGGAACCGCATTTAATTACTCACAAAAAGATTCTAATCCTGCATCTAAAGAGCAGCTTTCAGACAGAAAGCTGATTGACAAAAATGATGTTCAGGCTCTGCTGGATAACCAGGCCTTTATCAACCTTAAGGACAAGAGTTTTGATTTAGTTGCAGACGGCCATAAATTAAGAGTTAACACCAGCCTTGATCCTTCTCTGCAAAATTATTTACAAAAAAAAATTGATAAGTCCACATCTCGATATGTCGGGATTGTTGCTATGGAACCTTCTACGGGCAGGATTTTGTCAATGGTCAGTTTTGACAAAACAGATCCGTCAAACAATCCATGCATAGACAGCGAATTTCCTGCCGCGAGTATTTTTAAAATTGTTACAGCAGCGGCAGCCATTGAAAAATGCGGTTTTAATTTAAACTCTAAATTTTCATACAACGGCGGGAAATACACTTTATATAAATCCCAGTTGAAAAATAAGACAAACAAATACACCAACAGGATAACATTTAAGGACTCATTTGCCCAATCAGTCAATCCTGTATTCGGAAAAATCGGAGAGCATCACCTTGGTAAAAATAATCTTGAAGAATATGCATTAGCATTCGGCTTTAACCGAAAAATTAATTTTGAGATTCCACTTTCTCCGAGTTTTATTTCTTTATCTGATGATCCTTATCAATGGGCTGAAGTTGCCTGCGGTTTCAACCATGAAACCAAAATGTCAGCTCTTCACGGAGCCGTTATAAGCTCGGCAATTCTTAATCAGGGCAGGATGATAGAACCTACGATTGTTGATCAAATAATTGATGGCAAGGGTCATACCATTTATCGCAGCCATTTGGTTACTATAAACCAGGCGATAACCTCCGAATCATCAGATATGGTTAACCGCCTCATGAGGGCATCGGTACGTTCAGGCACTTGCAGTAAAACGTTTAGAGGTTACCGAACCGATCATATTCTTTCAAAGCTGAATATAGGCGGCAAAACAGGTTCTATGGGCACTAAAAAACACGATGGCAGATATGACTGGTTTGTGGGTTTTGCTGAGGAAAAGGAAGGATCTAAAAAGCTTGTCGTATCTGTTATTGTGACTCATGAAAAATATATAGGAATAAGGGCAAGTCAATATGCTCGCATGGCAATAAAACAATATTTTCGCGATTATTTTGCAAAAAACAAGACAGATCTTAAAAAAGCGAGCAGTTAAAAAAAAGTAAAAGTTCACCACGGAACAACACGGAGCTTCACTATAGACTTTCAGATAAATAATTTCACTGTGTTATCAGTCGTTGACGTATAACTAATACGCCTTCCTCCTTCTGGCCTTGTGAAATTAATTATCTGAAA
>JAIVWD010000042.1:14276-15821 GCA_049190315.1 Deltaproteobacteria bacterium
TGACTACTCACGTAGTCAGGCTGAAGCTGTTTAGACTGAAGGCTGAAGGGGTCAGAAGAGCACGATTGCCGTACTTTAGCGGAAACATCTGATTCTTGTACCAAACATGGCTTCAAAATGCGCTTTTTCCTAACAGTCTTCAGCCTTCAGCCTATCCACCTGAGTAGTTACAATATACTAAGGAGATTTGTTATGCCGGGTTTTGAAATATTTGGTGATGAGGAGCGTAAAGAAGTTGGAGATGTCCTCGATACAGGTGTGCTTTTCCGTTATGGTTTTGATCAGGCAAGAAAAGGACACTGGAAGGCCAGGACGTTTGAGGCTGAACTGTCGGAACGTATTGGGGCAAAATACTGTCATTTATGTTCCAGCGGTACTGCTGCCCTAAGTATAGCCCTGGCCTCATGCGGTGTCGGCGCAGGAGATGAAGTCATTGTTCCACCTTTTACATTTATAGCAACCATTGAAGCGGTACTGACAGCAGGTGCCGTTCCTGTATTTTCTGAAATAGATGAGACTCTATGCCTGGACCCTGAAGCCATTGAAAAAGTTATTACTCCACGTACAAAGGCTGTATTGCCTGTTCATATGTGCGGTGCTATGGCCCGTATTGATGAAATCAAGGATTTTTGTGATAAAAAAGGACTTATTCTTATAGAGGATGCCTGCCAGGCTATAGGTGCGACTCTAAATGGAAAGGCTTTGGGCACATTCGGCCAAATGGGTTGTTTTTCTTTTGATCCTGTCAAAACAATTACATGCGGCGAGGGAGGCGCTGTTATTACTGATGATAAAGAACTTTATACTGCAGCAGATAACTTTGCCGACCACGGGCATGATCATACAGGCAATGACAGGGGACTTGAGGGGCATCCTGTTCTTGGAACAAATTTTCGTATCAGTGAGCTTAATGCGGCAGTAGGGCTGGCTCAGTTGAGAAAACTGGATTACATTCTGGAGAGACAGCGTGCAAATAAAAAAGCCATCAAGGATGCATTGTCACAGCCGGATTTAAAATCGGCAAAAATAGCTTTCAGAAAAATTTTAGATGAAAAAGGAGATTCCGCAACATTTCTTTCTTTCTTAATGCCCGATGAATCAAGAGCCAGGAAGGTGGCGGCAGATTTAGGCAAGGCCGGTGTTGATGCATGTTTTTACTGGTATGACAACAACTGGCATTATGTACGCAACTGGGATCACCTTAAAAAGCTTAAATCTTCAGCAATGCTGCCTGTCAAGCTGCTTGATTACTGTCCTGATTATGGAAAGGTAAATCTTCCTCAATCCGACGATATAATGGGCAGGACGATATCAATGCTGATAAAGCTGTCATGGACCGAGGAAGAGCTGGCGCAGCGAATAGAGAAGATGATTGATGTTATAAAAAATATAGGTTGAAGGCTGAAGACTGAAGGGGATATCAGGGAGCTTCGGACTATCCACCTGAGTAGTTCCTAATCATGATCAAGGGTAAAAGTTTACCACGGAACGACACGGAGTTTCACTGAAAATTGTAAACAATGAAGAATATTGTAACTTCTCAAT
>JAIVWD010000043.1:0-15497 GCA_049190315.1 Deltaproteobacteria bacterium
CGCAATGCTCGAATTAAGCCATTCAAGACCTTTTCGGTTTCGACGATCTTTGGTTCAATCAGGGATGAATCCCGGTTGCACAAGAAGCCTAAACGCTTTGACAAACTTAGCTGATAATGCAGTTCCCTCAATGACCCGAAGGCCATATATAGGAATCGAAGGTAATCTGCTTGGCTGTCGCGTGCGCAACCCTCCACGATGTTAGAAGGAACCGATACCGCAGCTCGCCGCATTTGAGAAGTCAGTCCATACAACTCTTCTTTAGGAAATCTTGCGGTCACCCGATAAACTAATACCGCTACCTCGTCAGCCAACTCGAATGCCCTAAGTTTTGTGTGATCGCGCACAGTTTATTCCTAAAAGCCTTCCACCTTCAGCCTTCAGCCTTCTACCTTCAGCCTTCTACCTATCCTTACAACCATCGAAGTATCAATATTATCTTGATGATATACATCACAGACCTCGGCGGTATTACAAAGTATAATTCTTTTTACTTTCAAGTTAAAATCTTTGAGCATAGAAAAGAACTTTTTATAGGTTGCGGGTTTTGTCTCAAGATAAATACCATATCCTTCAGCTAAATGATAAATTTTTGCGAAATGATGTATCAAGAAATAAAAACAAGCTGCCGAAAGATATTTGCAATGAGGCTCTTTATACAGTTCAGGACAAAACCTTCCCACATTAATTTGTTTGGCAAACCTGTTTAAAGACAATACCAGGGCATACGAGATTTGTTCGTGTGTGCTCTTGTCAGTGATAAAATATTCAATGCAATCAGCTTCTTTACAGTAAGAAATTTCATATCTTCTCAAAAGCACAGGGAGCTTTTCTTGCATAAATTTCGATAATGGCAAAGTTGTTTCGTCCCCGTTCCTTAATTATTAACAATTGGTGACTACTCACGTAGTCAGGCTGAAGCTGTTTAGGCTGAAGGCTGAAGGGGTCAGAAGAGCACGATTGCCGTACTTTAGCGGAAACATCTGATTCTTGCACCAAACATGGCTTCAAAATGCGCTTTTTCCTAACAGTCTTCAGCCTTCAGCCTATCCACCTGAGTAGTTACAAAATTGATTATTTTTCCTGCGTTTTTTGGCGAGCTCTTCTATTCAGCCTCTTCTCAAGCTCACGTTTCAACTGATCTTTGGCAGGTTGCGCCTGCCTGAATATATGCTCTGCCTTGTGAAATTCCAGAACACGAACATCCGAAATATGAGGCTCTATATAGATATCAGGACAGACAACACGCAGTTTCTGCCTGGTTATACTTTTCTCCATTATTTGAAAAGTGTTAAAAACAGCCTCCATCAGGGAAGGCATGAGGTCTGGACCTGCTGTCCTGTGTCCAATAACATCAATCGCAATAGTTAGATCACAATCATTCGGTAATATATCGAAAGGCACGGGATTTACAGCTCCGCCATCTATTAAGACATTGCCATCTATCAATACCGGTGCAAAGATTCCGGGCAGAGATATGCTGGCCTGCATAGCGGAAACCAGCTCACCGCTTTTAAAGACCACCTCTTCACGTGTCCAAAAATTTGACGTTACAACGAACAAGGGAATATCAAGTTCCTCAAAGGTTCGTGCAGAAATAGACCCAAACAAAAAATTGATAAAATTTTCAGCTTTTAGTAAACCAGCCCCATCAAACTTTGGCATAATGAAATCAAGCCACTTCAGGTTAAAAATATTTTTAATGCTATTACGTTCTGGAACTGTCAATGTGTTTAACAATTCTCGCAATTCCTTACCTGTCATGCCCGAACAGTAAAGTACACCTGCAATTGCACCAATGCTGGCGCCACTGATGTAGGCAGGCTTAAGTCCCAGCTCGTCCAAGGTTTCCAGCATCAAAATATGGGCCAATCCTCTGGCGCCACCAGCGCCTAAAGCTATACCAATCTTTTCCATTACCTGAGGCTCCCTATAAATTCACCAACAGCTCCGACTCCCTCTTTTTCAACCAGCCTTATGGTCTGGGTGCCAATTACCGCAATATCTGTTTTTCCTTTTAAAAAGTCTATGTCATTTTTATCTTTTACTCCAAAACCAAGAGCTAACGGAAGATGAGTTGCCTTGCGGCATCTTTCAAGATATTTATCTAAATGTCCGGAAAAGTCCGTATCCAGGCCTGTTACTCCTTTTCTTGCCACGCAGTAAATAAAACCCCGTCCAAAAGATGCAAGGTAATTCATGCGTTCATCCGGAGTTGTAGGAGAAAAAATAAAGATTGGATCAAGATTATATTTTTCCATTGCATTAAGATAATCCTGCCCCTCTTCCGGTGGAAGATCCGGTACAATGGCGCCTTTCATATTTATTTCGGCCATTGCAACAGCAAATCTGTCAATCCCGTATTTAAAAAGTATATTATAATAGCTCATAAAAAGAAATGGAATATCAAATGATTGTGTCACATTTTGGGCAAAATCCAGACATTTCTTTACTGTACTGCCCTCTGCCAGGGATTTCTGATTTGCATGAAGTATTACCGGGCCGTCTGCAACGGGTTCGGAAAAAGGTATCTGCAGCTCCATCAAATCAACACCCGCGTCAACCATTGTCTCTATTATTTTAAAACACTCCTCAAATGAGGGGTATCCTAAAACAATATGGGTCATCAGCAGTATTTTCTTTTCTATAAGCCGGCTTTTAAGGTATGACTCAAGCATTATACTCCTTTGCTTTTTTCTTGATAAACTCCTTCCATTTAGGGTCATCAAAGGCATCTGCAACCGTAAATATGTCCTTGTCTCCTCTTCCGGACTGATTGATCAGTATAATATCTTCTTTGGACATTTTTGGCGCTTCCTTGAATGCCTGAACAAATGCATGCGCTGACTCCAGGGCAGGTATCAGCCCTTCCTTTTTAATAGTCAATGACATTGCATCAATCACTTCACGGTCGGTAGCTGATTCAAATCTTACCCTGCCGGATTCCTTAAGATGTGCCAGAATGGGCGAAACTCCCACATAATCCAGGCCTGCTGCCACACTGTGTGTCTCTTTCATCTGTCCATCGCTGTCCTGAAGAAAATATGTCTTATATCCCTGGGCAACTCCTATGCTCGCATCTTTAGAGGAGAGTCTGGCTGCGTGCAAGCCGGAATCAAGCCCGCGTCCTCCGGCTTCAACACCTACCAGCTCTACAGGATCATCCAAAAACCCTTTGAATATACCCAATGCATTAGAGCCGCCTCCCACGCAGGCATAAATGCGGGAGGGAAGTCTGCCCTCTTTTTCCAATATCTGTTTTCGTGCTTCTTTTCCAATAATTGACTGAAAATAAGAAACCATCTCCGGAAAGGGATGCGGCCCGCAGGCAGTGCCCAGAACATAATGAGTCGTATCCATATTGCCTACCCAGTCGCGGAAAGCTTCATTTATGGCATCCTTCAATATCCGGGTTCCTTCTCGAACCGGTATCACTTCAGCGCCAAGTCTATCCATCCAGAAAACATTGGGACGCTGCCGCTGAACATCAACTTCTCCCATATATATGGTGCATTTAAATCCAAATTTCGCAGCCATTGTTGCAGTTGCCACGCCATGCTGTCCCGCACCAGTCTCTGCAATGACCCTGGTCTTCCCCATTCTCTTTACCAGAAGTCCCTGCCCCATAACGTTATTTGCCTTATGAGCGCCTGTATGATTCAGATCCTCACGCTTTATATAGATACGTGCGCCATTAAAGTGCTCTGTAAGGTTTTCGGCAAAAGTAACAGGCGTCGGCCTGCAGGAATACGTTGACATAATATCAGTATATTCCTTCCAGAAGGAAGGGTCGTTTTTTGCTTTAATAAACTTATCTTCGAGATCATCAAAGGTTGCAACAAGGATTTCAGGAAGAAAAGCCCCCCCGAATCCGTCATAGTAGCCTCGATTAATCATCTGATATTCCTCCTATTGTCTGAGCAAATACAAACCGGTCGGTTCGACAAAAAAGTTCCGAATATATTGCGTTTTTTGCCTGCTCAAAGTGTAGAAACCGTTTTACCGCAAGTATGGGTATGTCTGAAGAGATATCCAGGTTTTCTGCTTTTTCTCCGGTTAAATACCCGATTCTAAAGTTCTGCTTCCCGCCTGTCGGACGCATATAATATTGCGCCTCGACTATCTGTGAAAGGGATCGGCCCTGAAGATTAAACCGCTCTATACCTGAAAATAAAGTCGCATGCAGATAAATATCCTCTATTAGAACCGGCATATCTTCAACCCTGCTGAGTCTTGAAAAAAAATAAACCTCCTGGCCTGAAAAAGGATTCTCAGAATCATTTTCAATGGTCTCCAGACGGATATCTTCTATGATCTGCGTTTTTATTGATATCCCCTTTTTGTGAAAAGATGAAATCGTCCCTGCAAGAGAAAAAAGATCAACCTCTTTCCGTCTTTCTCCTACAAAAGTTCCGGAACCCCTCTTTCTTACAAGCATGCGTTTGCGAACCAGCAGATCCGTGGCCTGCCTGGCAGTGGGCCGACCAATGCCATAAGTGGCTGCAAGCCTGTTTTCAGAAGGAATCCTTGAGCCGGGCGGATATTCTCCGGAACGTATTTTTGTAATTATTATATCAGCTAATTGATGATATAAAGGTATAGGTGACTGTGAATTTAGCATATGCAGAAATATAAAACTAAATTAGTAAAGTTGTCAAGACAAATTTTACCTGAACAATATGTTGGTTAGGTGGATAGACTGAAGGTAGAAGACTGAAGGATATCATGAATAACTCAGTAAAAGGAGCGCTTTTATCAGGATTGGTATTTCCAGGCATCCACCACTTTTGACAGCCTCATATTGTTCAGACACTAAATACGAAAATTATGTAATAACTTACATAATTTTTATGAAAAATGGCAATAAATTTTTTACCGGCTTTATTTGTATTTTTTATAATATCTAAAAATATCAGTAAATTATAACTATTATAAACCGGCGGATCGGTTAGTGGCATAAATTTTGCTTCTTTTTAAAAATATAGAAAAAATATATATTTTTCATCAGCATCCAGAAAAATTTTTCAAAAGCTAATTGGTAGCCGTTTACGGCTTGAAACTTGAAATTGGAAAGTAGAAATTGGGAAAAACGGTGCAAAAGCATGAAGCCCAAATTTCCAATTTCAATGTTCCGTGAACATTTACGCTAATTGTTTATAGGTTTTATTTCATAAATTTGGATTTTTCGCTCAACAGCTTAACAGCTAAGAGCTATTATTGCAGACTGATGGTCTCTATTCTATTAATAAGATGGACTTTTTATAAAACCGTCAATTATGACAAGACATGTGACAAAGGGGGTGATGAATGGCAAAATAGTATAGACCAGAGGGAAGGATTGGAGGGCATGTACCTGTACCACGGCTGTAATAATTGCCAACAAGAAGCCCCCAGGGGCTGAAAACAACGGGTCATGACGCTGGACAAAGGAACTATTGAGACGAATCCATCATCATGACGTCTTGATTTGCCTTTCGTCTATTCAATCCTTAATTAGTATTGATACTAAAGCTGAAAAAGAAAAGAAATTTGATCTGATGGAGAATTATAGGAGGAAACAATGAAGAAGTTATTGTTATTAATCACATTGGTCGCGGGGGTAATAGCCTTTGCTCTACCAGCCCAGGCGACGATACTTGACCTGACCACCATAGGATCCTCTGGCACGATAAACGGCGCGCTTTTCAGCTCGCCCCCATCGATAGTTTCGGGGACGGGCCTGATCGATTCGTTTGTACGAATCCAGCACAGTGGGACGGAGCAAGGTTACAACGTCGATGTTGCAAACCAGGCAGCTTTTGAATATGATGAAAAATATGGAACATGGACACATTCGCTGCAGCTTAGCGAGATTCAGGACAACATATGTGACGTCTCGGGCACCAGTTACTATGAGTTTGTGCTGGACATCAATGAGAACAATACCGATACCGGTGGTCAGTTAAGCATGCACGAACTGGAAATTTACCTCCATAACGCTGGTGATGTGCTCGGCCATTCCGGAGGTGGATTTGACTCGTTTATTTACAACCTCGATGCTGGGGAGGATAGTGTGGTTGAACTCGACTACACTAATTTCGCTGGGAGTGGCAGGCTCGACATGATCGCCCTGATCCCGACTGATCTGTTCGGCACCGACCTTAGTAAGTATGTGTATCTGTATTCAGCATTCGGTTCCCCTAAGGCTAGCGATTCCGGCTTCGAGGAGTGGGCACACAAGTTAGAGGGCACGTTCAGCGGCAATGGCGGCGGCGGCGGCGGCGAATACCCTATCCCCGAACCCGCCACGATGCTGCTTCTGGGCAGCGGGCTTATAGGGATTGCAGTTAGCGGTAAAAAGAGGCTCAAAAAAAGAAACGGATAGTTTGTTCAAGAAAGTAAAGGGACAGGAGGTTTGCTGCTCCTTTACTTTGTCAAGTAGTCGAGTTGTTGAATGGTGAATTGACTGCAATTGTTTCCCCACTCAACGACTTGACTGAAGCTGTTTAGACTGAAGGCTGAAGGGGTCATAAAAGCACGATTGCCATACTTTGGCGGAAATATCTGATTCTTGCATCAAACATGGCTTTTAATGCGTTTTTTCCTAACAGTCTTCAGCCTATCCACCTGAGTAGCTACCTTTTTTTATTTTAACCTATCCTAAAAGATATTTCCAGGCAGGAATAATCTCAACTGTCCTATCGCCCTCTTTCAGGATTTTTTCTTCATCTAAAGTGATAATTTTTCCGGTTCCAAGGCCAAGTTCTTTCATTGCACAAAGAAGTGATGTTATTTCACGGCTTCTGGTTTTTGGATCTTTCATACACAAAAACAGATCAATCCCTTAAGCAATTTATAGGGCTCCGTATTGATTGATGAGATTTACCGCCGATCATTTTCCATAACCGATAACATAAATTACCGGTTTGCTGACGAATTGGCAATATCAGTTTCCGATTTTAATAAATCCTCTGCTGAAAACTCCCCCTGTCCTTTGCAAAGGAGGAAAGAATTAAGTCCCCGTTCGTGCACAGCAAAACTACGGCTCTTGCGAAAATGGAAGTCCATAACGGCCTGTAATTACTGGATTCAGGCTTTCGCCGGAATGACTGTTAAGGGGTATGTTGGACTTTTTATGACGCCATCAAATATAGTCGGGAAAACGGCAGGTGGTACAAATAAAAGAAGTAGATGGCCGGTTATTCGATAATTCTGATTGAATTATCCTTTGCAATATTCATGAGTTTCTTATCAAGCGTGATCAAATAGCCGTTATTTCGCCGCGCAAGAACAAGGTAGAACATATCGTAGACCGGTTTCCCGACAAGGCATCCCAATGAAAAGGATTCTCTGTATAAAGTCAGGTCGTTGCTGTATTCATCAGGCAGAGCTATTGCGTACTCTACAGCCTTTTCACATTGTTCCAAAGACATATCGCCGAATTTATAATATTTCCAAAAAACATTTGTTACTTCAGCGATAAATAGCCCTGGGGCCATAATCCAGTCTGCATCTTCAATATACCTGTGCAGAGCTATTCCTTTTTGTCTTTGAAGAATAATTTCAACCGCTGCGCTTGCGTCAAGTATAATAATCATCGCTGTCTGTCTTTCCGTATAAGATCAACAGGGCCGGCAAAATCCTGGCTGTTCAGAACGACCGGATTATCCATAATGTTTTTAAGTAAAGCGGCGCGACGTTTTTTAGGATTTTCTTCCATATCAAGGCCTTTTGCAAGGGCAACAATCGCCTGCTGGGAAAAACTGCGATGTTCTTTTTGAGCTTTAGATTGCAATTTATGATAAATTTGTGCCGGCAATTCTCTTACTTGAAGTGAAGGCATTTTTAGTCTCCTTTTTTTGATTATAGCTTAATGCAATTTTCATCAATATGCAAACATAATGTATAATATTTTTATTCAAATTGCATGAACATTGGTTAACCCATGATTAGGCACGTAACACAGGTAAAGGTGCAGGATCTGCGTAGATACAAGCATACAAAAGTCTATCAAAGGCTTGGTTTGGCCAATATCTTCGATTAAAGCGGTAAGCAAACTCAGCAAGAAAAGCTTTTCTGTACTTAGGAAACACACCATGATGGGTAGAAAGAAGGTATCGCTTTAAATTGGAAGTAATTATGTTAATCCACTTTAAATGCTCGTGCGTTTTTTCAGGTTCTCTCATCTCAACTGAACGCTCGTGTTTATAGCCCTCCTTTTGGGCTTTAACATAAACGCCTGAACCATCAGATTTTATCTTGCTTCCGATACGCACATTCTTTTTTATTGCAGAAACCACGTGTTCTTCATAAATTGTTTCGAGTTCTTCAAATGACAAGAATCTTGGTCCCCCGTTAGAATTTTCTTCTACAGCTATCAGGAAGGGTGTTTTGTTGTTGCCTTTTAATCGTCGTTCATCCAAGGACTGCTTGCCTCCTATGAAGATTTCATCCGTTTCAACAGTACCACCCAATGTATAAATGCTATCGCGCTGGCTCATCGCTTGACGAATTTTATGCCCTATCAACCATGCCGTGTGATATGAGCCCAGTTCAAGCTGATTTTGGAGATACAACATTGAAACGCCCTTTTTAGAGGTCGCCATAAGGTAAATTGCCCAAAACCATTTACGCAAAGGAACTCGGCTCTTATGAAAGATTGTGCCAGCCGTAGCGTAAATTTGCCTATGACATTTGCGACATTCAAACACTTTTCGTGTTTGAATGAAGTCCAGCTTGCTATCAGCACAATAGAAACATTTGACTCCGTTTGGCCACCTCATTTTGACCAAGTAATCCCAGCAAATCTCTTCCGTTGAAAATTTATTCTGAAAATCAAGTAACCTAATATCTTTATAAGGTTTTTCCTTTTTCATTTATTGAAGATAACACAACCTGTCTAAAGTGCCTAATCATTAATCAACTTGTTGACAAAACACAGTAAATGCTACCCGCACAGCTCGCAATATTGTATCGCACCGAAGCAGAAAAGCGACAACACTCGTCAGCAATTGATATGCTGGCGAACGATTTAGGGATTGCTGAGGACTCCATAAAACCCTTTTACGAAAATGAGTTGAGGGAATTACAAGAGCATGCACAAATAAGGACTTTTCTTTCATAAACTTCGTGGCTGCTGAAATATTAAACACAATCGTTGGAAGCTTCGGCCTTGTGACCGTGGCGCCAATCACTGCTGTTGCAGGGGGCATAATTTATGGAAAGCGCACGTAAGGGCTCGGTCAAAAATTCTACCAGGTTGTTTTTGACCAAGCCTTTATTTACAAAAAATTAACTTTTCCCTCATAAAAGCCGAATATTGATGCGGTTGAGTGCAAAAAAATAAGTTATTGCCTAAACCATTTGAATAAGGAGGGAAGAAATTGAATAAAACCATTCTGGTGATTATTGACGGATGTCGTTCAGACGGGTTGGAGCTGGCAAAAACGCCAAATATTGATTATATGATCGAAAACGGCACGCACACCTTGAACGCCCGGACCGTGACCCCATCAATTACCCTGCCTGCCCATTTCAGTATCTTCACGTCTCTGCCGCCAATAGCGCATAATGTGCTTGCCAATACCGTATCTCCCAACCCGTCATCTATAGCAAGAAGCATCATAGATGTGGCAAAAGATTTTGGCAAAACGACCGCTGTTTTTTACTCCTGGGAGCACCTTAGAAATCTTTCAGCGCCCGGTTCTTTGGACCACTCATATTTTATTAACAGCGCTTCTATAGACAATCTCGATCTTGAGGTTGCACGGGCTGCCGCTGGTTGCCTGAAGTCCTGCTGTCCCGACTTTTGTTTTATTTATCTCGAAGGAACCGATATTGCCGGACACAGGTCAGGGTTCATGTCAACGGAGTACCTTGATGCCATCGAGACGGCGGATACAGCGCTTGGCATCATCTTAAATGAGCTGAAAAAAGCAAATCTGTCTGACTGTTATAGTATCATACTACACAGTGATCATGGCGGCATCAATCATCATCATACGGAAAATACGCCTGAGGTAATGACTGTCCCATGGATTGCATTTGGCCCTGAAGTGAGACAAAAACACATAATTACAGACAAGGTAAATATTATTGACACAGCGCCGACTCTTGCCGGTTTAATGGATATCCCTGCGCACTATACATGGCAAGGCAGGGCTATAAGTGAAGTATTCAAAACGAGCGTTTTTGAAATGGTTCAGCCTGAGTTTTTGCACTCTGAATTTGACTGCCGCTCCTTTGTTCATTGCAATTGATAAGAGCAGATATTTTTTTGTCATCGAAGCGCTGTTTATTAATAAACTCAAGTTTCGCACCCCCTAAATGGGGGTTAACCGCTTATATTTTACTCATCTTACTTCATTTTTAACAAAAAAATAATTTCACTATTATTACGAAGGAAAACATGACTGCAATGACGGCCCGCAACTATGGGTTTTTGTTCAGGCTCAACTTAGGTTAAAACGAACAAAAGAGGACAAACGAGTTATGAAATATCATATAGTAAAGGACGACGATTTTTTTATTGTAAAAATCTCAGGTCAACCCAAAAAGAATGAGGCCCTTCAGGTCAAAAGTATCCTTTCCTCTTATCTCAAGGAAAGAGGCATAAGAGTAATTATGGATCTCAAGGAGTTAGAGAAGTTTGAACCAATCACCCTCCTGGGGGTTTTAAACGGTATGAGAAAAGAGATTGACCTTTCAGGAGGATGCTTGAAGTTATGTTCCTTGAAGCTGGAGATACTAAACTATTTTAAGGAAAATCGCATGGATCAGTTTTTTAAGATTTATGAGGATGAAGAAGGCGCAAAAAAGAGTGAATGGAGGAATTATGGTAAAAGATGACCGGATAATAGAATTGCAGCCCAACATTTTCCGGCTCAAGGGAGAGGATACCAGCAGCCACAGCTACCTGATCAGGGGAGATTATAAAAATGTTCTTATTGATTCAGGAGTGGATAAAAATTTCTCAAAATTGCAAAAAACCTTACTTACACTGGGACTCAAGATCAGGGATATTGATATAGTAATCAATACCCACGAGCACTTTGACCATATTGGAGCCAATCGTTATTTCCAGGATTATTCTCTGATTGCCGCCCATCGCTTTGCGGCTACCAAGATTACAGTGGAAGATAGATACGTTACCATGTATAAATCCGGCGATCTCAACGCGCCATCTCTTAAAGTTCATCTCTGGCTGGAAAGTAAGAGTAGATTCAACCTGGGTAACTACAGTCTCAATATTATACATACCCCGGGACATACCTCTGGATCGATATGTATCTATGAACCCGTCCGGAAAATTCTTTTTGCCGGGGATACCGTCTTTGCCGGGGGAACACTTTCTTATATTGGTGAATCAGGAAGTGTGGGCGATTATATTGATTCCATCAGTCACCTTGCGACCAGAAAAATAAACGAGCTCTATCCCGGACACGGAAAGGTCTCAAAGAGTCCGGAAGAAGATATGCAAAAAGCGATCCTGAATGCCAGGGCGCTTTTGAGAGATGAGGAGGAAGTAGAGATTACCGATTTCCGGGAGGTCCCTTAGATTTTAGCTGAATTTTGATCTTATGCTAATCGTAACTATTCAGTCACAGATTCACACAGATATGTTTAAATACAAAGAAATTACAGAACATTAAGAAATTATATTATACTCTTGGTGACTTGGTGGCTGAACTCCAATTGCCACACCCCATATCGGTTTGGATATTTATCCTCTATTTACTATATTTTTCTTTACAAAGGCATTATTTTAGAATATTTTCCTTTTTAATGTATTTTAATGCACTTGCTTTCCTATAAGCTTATAAAGGTTCGGATATGGAACGTGAGATCTGGACGGTTAAGCAGGTAGCCTTCTATCTGCGCATTAACCCAAAAACTGTTTATGAACTGGTTAACTCAGGAGAGTTGCCCGGCTTCAAGGTGGGTGGATCATGGCGGTTCAAAAAGGCCGATATCAAGCAGTGGGTCGATGAGAGAAAAAAGTTATGCTCAACGAGTGTAAAAAAGGATCTATAAAAATTGATAGAAATACAAGGAGGTGCATGTGCCCAAGATTCCGCGTGTGATGAGCACCCAGCATCCTGACAATGTCCGCTTGCCTTTTTTTGCGGAAAGCACGGACATGTCAGGTGAAGATGAAATAAAAGAGGTTTATTATGCCTTTTCCCATCTGGGCTGTGATGAGCAGATGTGGGACTGTGAAGGTAAGGAAGCAGATGCCTTTGTAGTGAGAAAACTCCTCACCAGATACGAGCATTTTTTTAAAGAAAAGAGGCTGGGTCAGGACGTCTTTATTACCCTGAGAGTTCCGAATCCAACTGTGGAAAAGGCTGAGGCCAAAGTCCTCCTTGAAACCCTGGAGGAAATTCCACGGTCTTTTGATTCGGCCAGGCTCTTTTACAATGAGGATATCCCTCCTATCTTTGAGGTAATCCTACCCATGACTGCCACCTCAAAGTGTTTGAACAGAATCTACTATTATTACAAGGACTTCATCGCCGGGAAACAGAATCTCCCTTTCTATCCTGGAGATATTACCATTGCCGAGTGGGTCGGAGAGTTCAAGCCCGAGACCATACAGGTCATCCCCCTGTTTGAAGATCGGGAGCACATCCTGGAATGTGATCAGATTTTGAGGGAGTATCTGAAAAATAAGAAAGTTCCCTATCAAAGAGTCTTTCTGGCCAGGTCGGATCCTGCCATGAATTATGGTATGGTCAGCGCCGTCCTCTGTAACAAAATAGCCCTGCAAAGGCTCCGCCGTCTTTCTCAGGAATTGGAGGTAGAAATTTATCCCATACTCGGAGTCGGTTCCGCTCCCTTTCGAGGGAATCTCAAGCCGGGGAATGAAGACAGGGTTCTCTTTGAATACCCGGATGTCCAGACCTACACAGTGCAATCGGCCTTCAAATATGATTATCCCGTGGATTTGACCATTAAAGCCATTGAAAAACTTAGAACATCTCCAAGGCGAAGAGGCTGGGATGTTGATGAAAAGCGCTGTATCAGTATTATTGACAAGGTATCAACCGAATACAGAAGGCAGGTTGAAGCCCTGGCCCCTTTGATCAATCAGGTGGCAGGATATATGCCAAGGAGAAGAATGCGCAAGCTTCATATCGGGCTTTTTGGCTATTCCAGAAGTATTGGGGATGTGGTCCTTCCTAGGGCCATAAGCTTTTGTGCGGCATGTTACTCCATAGGCCTCCCACCGCAGATATTTGGCCTGAATGCCCTGGATTCGGATGATCTGGCCTATCTGAAAGAGGCTTACATATATTTTGAGGAAGATGTCGGCGATGGGCTGTCCTATTTTAATGAAGACGTATTTGCAATCCTTCCCGACAATGTCAAGAACTCGCTCCGTATGGATGCCTTTGACTTTAAAGTCGATTACGAACATAAAAAGGTTACTGGCCGGATCATCAAGGCATTAAAAGAAAACCATCATACTGATCTTAAATCCATGATTGAAGAGGCAGCCTATTTGAGAAGGTTTTTGGGTTGAACATAGAACGGAGACAACTTTAGGAGAAAAATCAATATGATCAAAAAAATTCTGATTGCCAATCGTGGAGAGATAGCGGTTCGCATCCTGAGGGCCTGCCATGAATTAGGCATTTCAGTGGCAGTGGTCTATTCTCAGCCTGACAGGGGAGCCCTCCATGTTCGTTATGCGGATGAGGCCTACTCCTTAGGTTCAGGCCCGGTCAAAGATACGTATCTGAACATGGATAAAATAATTGCCATAGCCAAAAAATGCGGCGCCGAGGCGATCCATCCAGGCTATGGATTTCTCTCGGAAAACAGGGATTTTGCGGAAAGATGCCAGAAGGAGGGGCTTATTTTTATCGGCCCAACAGGAAAGAGCCTCCAGTACATGGGCCGAAAGATTCGGACCCGCGCTTTCATGGATGATGTCCGGATACCGGTTATACCGGGACACAGCAAGGCCGCGGATGATGAAAGCGAAGCCGTGGAAATTGCCCGCAAGATGGAATTCCCCATTATGCTTAAAGCCGTGTCCGGGGGCGGCGGCAGGGGTATCCGTCTGGTAAAAAGCGAAGATCAGTTGCGTTCTTCCATCCACGTAGCCAGTTCCGAAGCCATGGCCTCCTTTGGAAGTGGGAGCCTTTATCTTGAAAAGTATATTCCAGGGGCCAGGCATATTGAGCTCCAGATACTGGCAGACAGGCATGGACATGTGGTGCATCTTTGTGAACGGGAATGCTCCATTCAGAGGCGGTTTCAAAAAATTTTAGAGGAAAGTCCATCCCCGTTTCTGGATGATATCACCCGTCTGCGTATGGCCTCAGCCGCCCTGACTGCGGCCATTGCCCTCAAGTATGAAGGGGCCGGCACCGTAGAATTCCTGGTGGACGAAAACAAGAACTTTTATTTCCTGGAATTGAACGCCCGCCTCCAGGTGGAGCATCCTGTTACGGAAATGGTAACAGGGGTGGACATCGTCAAGGAGCAGATCCGGATTGCCGGCGGGGAACATCTTCAAATAAGGCAAAATGAAATATTGCCGACAGGGTCTTCCATAGTCTGCCGTATCTATGCTGAAGACCCTGAGAATAATTTTTTGCCTTCACCGGGACGTATCGAACGGATACAGATACCGGGCGGTCCGGGAGTGAGGGTGGACATCGGGGTTTACGAAGGGTTTTCAGTGCCAATTGACTATGATCCGATTGTGGCCAAGGTCATTGTTTGGGGTCGCACCAGGGAGGAAGCGATTGTGCGAATGGATCGGGCTCTTAAGGAGTTTGTCATCAAAGGGATCAAAACCAACATCCCCTTTCACCGCTGGTTGATCAATCACAAACGATTCATTGAGGGGGATTTCAATACACAGTTTTTAGAAGAAGAATTCTATCCAAAGGCGGGCAAAAAAGAGCGTCGTTACAAAGAAGCGGCTTTGATCATGGGAGCTATCAAGGAAGCAGAACGTATGAAGAGACCGGGAAGATTTAAAACAACCCTGGTCATAGCTGAAGATGAATTCCCTGTGCAGGTGGAAAGATCTAAAGAGAATTCGTACCGGGTTAATCTTGCCGGCCAGATCTATGACGCAGATGTTTACGAAATATCCCCTACCGTGTATTCGCTTATTCTTAATGACAAAAGCTTTGAGGTAGATATAACAGAACGGAATGGGATGATGGATGTCGTGATACAGGATGAAACCTATTCCATCAGGGAGTCGAAAACAAAAGGCGCGGCCCCGATCAGCCGCAAGGTTCCAGCCGGGCCCGTTCCTTTGGAAAAGACCGTTACAGCTTATATGCCCGCCATAGTACTGAAGATATTGGTTGTGAATGGGGAATCCGTTAAAAAAGATCAGGTTCTCATGGTAATAGAAGCAATGAAGATGGAGATGGAGATCACCAGCCCGTGTCACGGAGTGGTCAAGGAAATCCACGCTAATGAAGGGAAAAGCGTAATTCAGGGAGCGCCTCTTGTTACCATTGTGGACACGGCGTAAGGATAGGAAG
>JAIVWD010000044.1:0-15062 GCA_049190315.1 Deltaproteobacteria bacterium
GCCTCTTCTCAATAATACAGCTATTTCTTTTATGCGTCAGGTTAATAGATGCCCGCCTACAGGGGGCATAACGGTAAATCCTACATGGCTATTTCATTCCCACTAAGACGGAAATTGTGATTATATTTTATGATTTACTGGATAGCTACAATGAGAGTTAACTTTGTTTGTGCACTTTAAATAAAATCTTGTTTATCCTGTTATCCTGTCAGATTCTTTTTCAAAAGGCTATGTTTCAAAAAACTTATTCCTTGATTTAAAGCGGAAATATTCTTATATATCAAAAGTTAAAATGTCTGTAGCCGTTCACGGCTTGAAACTTGAAATTGGAAATTGGGAAGAACAGTACAAAAGCATGAAGGCCAAACTTCTAATTTCAACGTTCCGTGAACGCTTACATTGGATTTAACCTTTTATTGTAACCGTGAACGACTACCTTTTATTTATATGAAGAATATATCTGAATTTAAACCCGGACGTTTTTTTTTAGGGAAACTTCCTTTTGGTAAGGATTTGATAGCCTCTGTTGAGGATTTCTGTAAAGAAGCCTCAATCCAGACGGCTGTTTTTTCAGTTCTTGGTTCTGTTTCATCTGCTACATTAGGATGTTATGACCAGAAACAACAGGTTTATGTAACTTTCAATGAAGAAGCTCCTCTTGAAATCACAGCATGTATTGGTAATGTTTCAATAAAAGATGGTAGTCCATTTGTACATGCGCACATTGTTTTAAGTGATGAAAAAGGTAAAATCACTGGAGGGCATGTTTTTTCAGAAACAATTATTTTTGCGGGCGAAATCAGTCTTCAGGAATTAAAAGGAAAGCCATTTGAAAGAGCTTATGATAATAAAACCGGTCTTATGTTATGGAATTTATCGGGCAAAATCTGATCATCCATTTCGCTTAATGATGCGGGTTGACGGAGCCCTAAGGAGGCTTGAGTGCAAATAACTGTTAAAAGATGCGATAAATTGAAACAGCGGCCGGATGATTCCAGCCTTGGTTTTGGGTCGATATTTACAGACCATATGTTTAATATGGATTACAATCCTGAAGATGGATGGCATAATCCGCGCATAGAGCCATACTCATCCATCACAATGGATCCTGCGACAATGGTTCTTCATTATGGTCAGTCCATTTTTGAGGGGCTCAAATCTTTCAGGACAGAGTCAGGCGTTATTCAGCTTTTTCGACCGACAGATAATTTTACGAGGCTGAATAAATCTGCAAGAGCTCTATGCATCCCTGAGGTTGATGAGGACTTTCTCTTTCACGCTTTGAAACAGTTGCTGAATATTGAAAAGGACTGGGTCCCGAGTGCTCCGGAAACTTCCCTTTACATACGACCGGCAATTATTGCCATGGACCCGTTTCTGGGGGTACGTGCTTCTCATACCTATCGTTTGTTTATTATTCTTTCACCAGTTGGTGCATATTATAAAGAAGGCTTTAATCCAGTTAAAATCTGGGTAACAAAAAACCATGTTAGAGCCATACGCGGCGGTGTTGGAAATGTCAAAACAGCCGGAAACTATGCAGCAAGTCTTTATGCCGGCGAAGAAGCCCATAAAAAAGGTTATACACAGGTTTTATGGCTTGACGGAATTGAACATAAATATGTGGAAGAAGTTGGATCCATGAACATATTTTTTGTCATAGATGACGAGATTATTACTCCAATGTTAACCGGAAGCATACTTCCAGGTATTACCAGAGATTCTGTAATTTCCCTTGCAAAAATGTGGAATTTGAAAGTTGAAGAGAGGAAAATCAGTATAGACGAATTAATTGATGCGCACGAATCAGGCAAGCTTCAAGAGATCTTCGGATCAGGCACTGCTGCCGTTATTTCACCTGTCGGTGAAATAAGATGCGGCGAAAAGGTTTTAACCATAAACGACGGTAAAGTTGGTCCAATGGCAAACAGGTTTTACAATGCCATCACAGACATACAGTATGGCAGGGCAGAAGATTCCTTTGGATGGATTGAACAGATATGTTAAAAAAACGGTTCACAGTTCACGGTTAAAATGCTTCAGTCGTTGCATAGTTCATTGAAAAAACCCTGAACCCTGAACCTTGAACCGTGAACCATGAAAGGGTATTTATTTGAAAAATCCGAGCGAACCAAAACATTTGCAGTCCTTTATATCAAAAATGAAAAAAGAGGATATTCAGCCTATAGTTATTGATACATTTGTATATTATTATGAAAAAGTCGTTGCAGAGGAAAAAGGATTTATTTATGACAAGAATATAAGACCTGTTAATGCAAATGAGATTGAAGATGCAAGAGATGCACCTGAATATGCAGATGCCGGTGAAAAAGCATTAAAATATGTCGTTATGATAATTTTAAACGGCGGCCTGGGCACAACTATGGGCATGACAAAAGCAAAGTCTTTAATACGGGCAAAAGATGACAAAACATTCCTTGAAATAATTTTAGAGAAAGCGGAAAAGTTCAATGTTGAGCTGTGTCTTATGAACAGTTTCAGTACTCATCAGGATACAATTTCTGCGCTGTCAATTATTAAACCATCTAGACTTCCTAAATTATTCCTTCAGCATAAGTTTCCCAAAATCTTACATTATGATCTTTCTCCTGCAGACTGGCCAGGGAATCGACGCCTGGAGTGGAATCCGCCAGGGCATGGAGATGTTTATACAGCGCTGTTAACGTCCGGAATCCTTCAGCAACTGCTTGATGAAGGGATTCGATATGCTTTTATTGCAAATTCAGATAATTTAGTCGCCACTATAGACAAATCGCTCCTTGGATTTTTTTCCGAGAAAGGTTTCCCTTTTATGATGGAGGTCTCGGAAAGGATGCCCATTGATTTCAAAGGAGGACATATGGCCAGACATAAGAACGGCCATTTAATTTTGCGTGAAGCTGCTCAATGTCCGAAAAGGGAGATTGAAAGGTGCAGGGATGTAAGTCGTTATAAATATTTTAATACAAATAACATCTGGCTTGATTTAAGATTTTTAAAGAGTTTAATTGAAAAACATGGGACAATTAAACTTCCGATGATCGTGAACCCAAAGCATTTGGATCCAAGAGATGAATTCAGCCCGTCTGTTTATCAGATAGAAACCGCAATGGGATCGGCAATCTCAATTATTGAAGGGGCAACAGCAATCAGAGTCCCCAGATCCCGTTTTTTTCCTGTTAAAACATGCAATGAACTGTTGGCTGTTCGTTCTGACTGCTTTTTATTTTCAGACGATAAACAGCTAATAGTAAACCCGGAAAGAGGACAAGAGGATAACTGTTTCAATATAAATATAGATCTTGATCCCAGATATTACAGAAAAATAGATATGTTTAATAAAAGGTTTGCAAACGGCATTCCTTCTTTAATTGACTGCAACTCTCTGAAAATAATCGGGGATGTGTTTTTTGAGGGAAATGTAAAGATTAAGGGGAATGTTGTAATAAATAACAGGAGCGGGTCTCAGGCAGTTATAAAGGAAGGTATGGTTATAGAAAGACACATTGAGCTTTAAAATTTTCTTGACAAACTTATTTTCAATAAGTAAAGAGACTTCTTTCATTTGATTTGACGGCAATAAGTTTCAGTTAACTATTAACCATAGAGGATTGGATTGAGATGATGTAAATTCTTTTTCTAATTTAGAAACATACTTAATATAAATCCCCATATGGTATAATTCCCAATGCGGGATTTTTTATTTTCAGTTTTTGTAATATTATAAATTCAGGGTAAAAACATTATGGAAAAGACTTCTCACAAAGTTAGAAACATAGGCATAAGCGCACACATTGATTCAGGTAAAACCACGCTTACCGAAAGGATTCTCTTTTACACCAAACGCATACATACAATACATGACGTGAAAGGAAAAGATGGTGTTGGTGCAACAATGGATTCCATGGAGCTTGAAAAGGAGCGCGGTATAACTATAGCTTCAGCGGCAACATATTGTGAATGGCAGGACCATGAGATCAATATCATTGATACCCCGGGGCATGTTGATTTTACAATAGAGGTAGAAAGAGCTTTAAAGGTCCTTGACGGCGCAATACTTGTTCTGTGTTCTGTGGGAGGTGTTCAGTCACAGTCCATTACTGTTGATCAGCAGATGAAGCGGTACAAAGTGCCTTGTCTGGCCTTTATCAATAAATGTGACAGAAGCGGAGCCAACCCTTTTCGTGTAATCGAACAGTTGAAGGACAAGCTTGGGCACAATGCGGTTGCCATGCAGATTCCAATAGGGCTTGAAGCGGATTTTGAAGGTGTGATTGACCTGGTTTCTATGAAGGCTGTTTATTTTGATGGTATAAATGGAGAAAATATTCGTGTTGAAGATATTCCTGAAAACCTTTTGCCGGAAGCCGTTGGAAAGCGTGAAGAACTGATTGATGTTGCTTCTATGTTTTCAGACGAACTCATGGAGGCTGCTCTTGAGGATAACGTTACGGATGAACTCCTTATTTCTGCTGTGCGAAGAGGTACAGTTGCCCGCGAAATAACTCCCGTTTTTATAGGATCAGCATATAAAAATAAGGGGGTTCAGCCGATTCTTGATGCAGTAACAAATCTTTTACCCTGTCCATCAGAGATAGAAAACCAGGCCCTTGATCTGAGTAATAATGAGGCTGAAGTAATTCTTTCCAATGATTCACAAAAACCGCTTGTTGCTTATGCTTTTAAGATAGAAGAAGGACAGTACGGGCAGCTTACCTATGTGCGTGTTTATCAGGGAGCGCTTGCAAAGGGAGATACAATTTTTAATATCAGGACCGGGAAAAAGGTAAAAGTCGGCAGAGTTGCTCGCATGCATGCAAACCAGATGGAAGATATCGGGAAAATCTCGGCAGGATATATAGGGGCTCTTTTTGGTATTGATTGTGCTTCAGGCGATACTTTTGCGTCTAAAGACATTAATTTTACCATGACATCCATGTTTATACCCGAACCGGTTATTTCGCTTGCCATTATTCCTAAAGATAGTACGGCTGAAATCAATATGTCCAAAGCCCTGAACCGTTTTTCCAAGGAAGATCCGACCTTTATAACATATGTAAGCGAGGAGACAGGCGATACAATTATTTCAGGAATGGGAGAGCTGCACCTTGATGTATATATAGAAAGAATGCGTCGCGAGTACAACGCAGAAGTTACAACCGGTACTCCTACCGTATCTTATAGAGAAACTATTACGAGACTGGCTGAATTCAACTATACACATAAAAAACAGACAGGTGGCGCCGGGCAGTTTGGCCGTGTAGCTGGTTATATGGAGCCGGTTATTGAAGAAGAATTTATATTTGAAAACAAAATTACCGGTGGATCAATTCCAACACAGTTTATTTCTGCATGTGAAAAGGGATTCAGAAAGTGTCTTGTAAAAGGACCTAAAATGGAATTTCCAGTTACCGGTTTAAAAATTGTTATCAATGACGGACAATCTCATTCTGTTGATTCGTCAGAGATGGCATTCCAGGCGGCTGCCCGTGGGGCGTTTCTGGAAGGTTATGCAAAAGCCAAACCGGTTATTCATGAGCCTATAATGAAAGTCGTGGTTGAGACTCCTACAGAATATCAAGGCGCTGCTATGGGTTCTCTTAACCAGAGGCGGGGAATAATTCTTGCTTCTCAGGACGAAGGTTACATGTGTGTTATTGAGGCTCAGGTTCCACTTGCGGAGATGTTTGGTTATTCCACGGTATTGAGATCGTTAACTCAAGGCAAAGCTCAGTTTACCATGGAATTTTGTACATATAAAAAGGTTCCCAATTCGGTTGCCGAAGAGCTGGCAAAAAAGGCAGCAGAAGAAAAGAAGAATGTTGCGTAGTAGCGGTTCACGGTTCACGGTTGATCAAAGCATAAAGTAACTACTCAGGTTAACAGACTGAAGGTAGAAGACTTTTAGGGAAAAGACTCCCAGAAGCCAATATGTTATTAAAGCGGCCAGAAATTTTGTCCTAAACATAGAAAATAACGTTCAGGAATCATCTGTTTCCTTCAGTCTAAACGCCTGAGTAGTTGCCATGTTTCAATCATTACAAAATTCACCAAAAAACTGCAAACTGTGAACTGTAAACCGACAACCGACAACCGATAACTGTGAACTGTTACAAAGAAAGGAATTTCAATATGTTAAAAAAGGAGTTAATCTTCCGTAATCCTCTGAGGCTTATGGGCCATAAAACAGAGAATATTCTTCAGCCGGGAGGGTTTGGTGCTGTGCTGGCGCGAGCTGGTTTAGGCAAAACAGCGATACTTGTGCAGTTGGCCATGGACAGTCTTCTGAGAAGCAGAAATGTTCTTCATATAAGTTTGAATGATTCAGTAAAAAAAGTGTGTTTGTGGTATGAAGAAGTGTTTCGAAATATTGCGGATCAATGTAATCTTCGTCAGACAGAACAGTTATGGGAAGTTGCAGTATCTCACCGGCTTATAATGACGTTTAAGGTAGATAGTTTTAGCGTGCCCAAACTTGAAGAAAGGCTGACCGATCTGATAGAGCAGAACATTTTTTTACCGCAGGCAATTCTTATTGACGGCCTTCCGTTTGATAAAGACATAAGAAAACCTTTAATGGAATTAAAAAAACTTGCTGAAAACCGTTCTATGCATGTCTGGTTTACAGTCCGGACACACCGCCATGATGAACCGGGTCCGGATGGTATACCGGCTTCTCTTTTGCACCTGGCTGATCTTTTTGATGTTATTATTCAGCTTCAGCCCGAAGGAAAAGAAATTCATGTTAAAGCATTAAAGGGAAAACCTGCGGCTTGTGATTGTCCTGAATTGCTTTTGGATCCTTCTACCATGCTGGTAAAAGGATAGCCTTGTCAAATCCAGGTTATCATCACTGTTCCAATTACTATTGAAATTATTCCAAACAGCCTGTAAGTTTGATCCGAAGCTGTATTTAAATACCAGTTCCTGATATTATCAAAAGAATTTTTGGGATTAAAAAGAACAAAGAGTCCTTTGCCTATTGACATAATTCCAAGAACTACTATGAACCAGAAGCCTTGTGCCTGAAATGCTGAAATAATAAGCAGAAGGCCTATTATAATTGCTGAAATCGAAATAATTTTTTCATAACTTTTAGTCAGCACGTTTTTAAGCAGATCTCTGCATTGTATGGTATAAAGAATAAAACATGAACCTGACGCGATCAAACTAAAGCTGATAAGATAGAGAAACCATTTCATTGCCGATACACTCCTTTCACGGTTAACAGTTTACAGTTACGTTAACGGTTGCTCAAAAAATAAAACTGTTAACTGTAAACCGCAACCGTGAACTACTACAATTATAGATTTTTATTCATCCTTTCAAGATTCTCCCTTACAGAAGCCATGCCAGGATCCAAAGCCAGGGCTTTTTCGTACATCCCAATTGCCATGTTAAGATCTCCTTTTTCACGGTAATTTGATCCAAGGCTGGCATAATCAATAGCTGAAAAAGGATCAATTTCAACAGCTATTTTAAGGTTTTCAATAGACTTGTCATAGTCTTTAAGCTTGAAATAAGAAAAGCCGAGAGAGTTATAAACTTCTTTCACATTGCCTGCCGTTTCCTTAGCCTTTTCCAATTCGCCCACGGCCTGTTCATACTTTCCAAGGTTATTGAAACATGTTCCCATATAGATCAAAATCCTGATCCGGTCATCATGTTGGGGCTTTGATCGCAAGGCCTTTGAAAATTCCTCCAGGGCTGCGGCATAGTCTTCTGTTCCAAAATAACAAAGCCCTTTGTAGAAGTGGAAAAAGTACTGACCCTGATATGCCACCTCAACACTTTTAAACGCTTTAAGAGCTTGATCGTACTGTCCGATCTTTGTGTATCCAAGGCCAAGTCGGAAATAAACAGGATCGGTTTCTTCGATTGGAGAGAGGTTCAGGGATTGCTTAAAGTTTTTTATTGCCTGAAAATCGTCTTCTGAATCCTGGCGTAACATCCCAAAATGATAGAGCAAGGCTCCTATCTTTTGGTTCGTGTCAAGAGACTTGGGCAAATCTACAAAAGAATCAAGCACTTGTTCTCTGCATCCAAGGCAATCTCTTTTCGACTTATCTTGTTGATAATAATCGGCCAAAAATTCTTCCAGGCTGTGCATTTCATGAATTTTTGCCGGACTTTCATTTTTGAGAAATGCATCCATGCAACAGTAAACATTACCATCTTGAGCCGAGATAATAAGCGAATCCGGACAAGATTCTGTCATAGACAAGTCGTTATTCTCTAACTTATCCAATGAATCATCAAGGATATCCTGGCGAAATAGATTGCAAACCACGTCTGTCATTTTTCTGGAGTTTCCGATGCCGTAGTAAACCTTGTCCGTCAAAGACAGAAGCTTTTCATCTTGAGCCAGATTTAAAGTGTCCTTGTTCAGGTAAAGGCTGGACAACAAAAAAGAGTTTTTCAGCACATCAAGGAGGTCTATAAGCTGGATGGGCTTGACCTGGTCATCGGGAACAAGAACCGGCAGCAATATTAGCCTTGGCAATTCCTGGTGTCTGTAACCTTCCTGGTCAAATTTGTCAGTCGACTGTTTCAGGTATTTGTAACATAGTCTTATGTCATCCATGGCCGATGGGGGGGCAGGATGGACAATATGAACATAAAGCCTGGCAAAGAGGTGCTCGCTGAGAAACTCGTTGATGTTTTTCTGGATACGTTCCACCTGGGGCATGCCGGCAGGAAGATTTTCCGAAACAAGATAAATATTTGATGTCAGGTTAACATGTGAATACAGGAACGATAACGTCTGCAAAACCCATTCAAGATTTTCCTTATCCTGTTCGCCAAGTATTATATATATTTTCTTAAATGCAGGCTTGATCATTTTGATTGTTGACTGTTGATTGTTGATTTGTGTCCCGCCTGGGCAGGATTCGTTCTGTCTTTTTGTTATAAAATTAATAGAATACCTTCAATCATCAATCGACAATCATCAATCATCAATTAATAATATCTTATCAAGACACAATTCGTTTTCCGCCATCCAGGGAATTGGCTTGCCACATTTGTCGGATCTGGTGTAACTCACTGCGGCCCATGTAATCGGTTTCGTACTGAGACCCAATAGACAGATAGGCTGGACGGTTGTTGTTCAACGGGCGTATATTATACTCCTCGTAATGTTGAGCCATATGTGTACCAAAATAGATTTGCAATTGCTGGGAGTTTGTATTGCCCATTATCCTGACCTTGTTTTTCTTCACAAACTCCAGGGTTTTCACCGCATCCTCAAAGGTCTCATAAGGAAGGCCGTATATGGTAAAAAGTTCAACTTCTATGCCCTGGTTCTGTGCAAGCCTGATTGCCTCGGCTACCTTTTCAGTAGTTATATGCTTACCCAGCTTTGACAGGACACGCTCTGAAGCAGACTCAAGTCCAAAGGCAATGGTGCTTACGCCCGCCCTTTTCATTTTTTTCAGCAACTCCGGAGTTACAAGGTCCGCACGAGTCTGCAACCACATTTCAGTCTCAAGACCTTCTTTTAAGATTCTATCAAGAATTTCTATAAGTCGTGACGGCTTATAAGAAATATTCGGATCAGCAAACCAAAATCTCTTTACACCTTTTTTTCTTATCCATCTGATTTCTTCAATAACTCTTTCAACGGAATGAAAGCTTATTTTGTGCTTGAAGGCATGGGGGGTGTAGCAGTATATGCAGTGGTGCGGACATCCGCGAGAGGTCAGCATAATTGCCTCCCTCATGCGTGAGTAATCAAAAACGTCATTCAGATAGGCTGAGGGATAACGATCTAAATCGGTGTAGCCTTCAAGTTCCGGTGTATCAAAAACAGCATTATTGTCATCTTTGTAACTTGCGCCGGAAAGATTCAAAAAGGGCGTTCCATTTTCAATAGCTCGCGCAATTCCCAGCAACGTAAGCTCGCCCGGAGATCGGCATATATAATCTACATCAGGTAGCTCTTCAAAAGCTGCCGAGGGCATGAAGGTAGCCTGAGGACCGCCAATAGCTATCTTGATGTTATTGTCAATGGATTTTACGAATTTGGCAAGTCCTGTTATATATAGCATAATTCTCTGATAGGCGGAAAACCCAACCAGGGAAGGTTTAAAGGTGCTGATAATCTCGTGGAAAGCAGAATGTGATAATGAAGTGTTCTGTCCAATAGACAATATTTTTACACCAAATCCTTTGGATTTTAGGAAGGACGCAATATATCCCAGCGAGATAGGTGTTGTTTCCTGTACAAAAGGGTTTATTTCAATCAGCAGAACATTCATAGAGAAAAGTTTTATAGGAAACAGACAGGTTGATGTCAAGGTAAAAGAATTTGTAACAGGTTACGGTTCACAGTTTTTTTGAAAATGAATTTTTGGCTGCCAACTTAAGGCAGAACGCTTCCGATCAAAAAACATGTCAAGAAAAATATCTTGTTATTTTCAAAAAATCGTATTTGCTGTTTGTGCCACATATTGCTATAAACAAAATCCATCTGCACACGTTTTGCCGATTTTGTGGGGTATTTATAGACCAGCTATTTCGGATGGCAAAAACCGCTCAATTTAGGTTTTAACAAAGGAAGATGTAAAAATGAATAAGGCAGCCTTAACAAAGCATGAGATTTACAATAAGCTGTTTGGATTTACCGAACATGATTTAGATGCTATTGCCAATTTTATCGATTTTATGAGGCATAAGAAAAAGCTTGAAACAAAAAAGGTATTCAAACTTGAAGGCATTCTTAAGGATCATGATATAGACTTTTCTGATCTGAAGGAGTTCAAACAGCAAACCTGGAAGCACGTTGATCAGGAGTTTGGAAATGGCTAATTTTGTGACCGACACTCAGGCCCTTGTAAAATTTATGATGGGCAAAAAGCCAGGTAGGGTGCATTCTATGCACTATCAACGGCATATGGTATCATCTATATAATGATAAAACGTCTTGATGAGCAAAATTGAATGTTTTTTGGTGCGTAAAACACACCCTGCGGTTTACAAACAATGATTGAGCACGGCTTATGCCAAACTATCGACGGGCAAATATTAAAGGTGGCGCTTATTTCTTTACCGTGGTGACTTATCGGCGACAAAATTTCTATGCAATAAAAATGTCCGAAAGGCATTACTTGATGGTATCCGGCATACGGTGGGCGATGATAAAACGGTTTATAACAAAACAATTTTGATAGGATTTGCTACAATGGCTGACAATTCCCTTCAATTAGTTGACTTTATTAACCCTGACGGCATTTATATCCCAGGTTTGATACCTATAGGCAGCGCCACGGATACGATTGGTCTTAGCATCGACGAGCAAGTTGCGGTCTTTGATGCTGAGTCGTTTAAACACATAAAATTCGTATTCTTTCGCCGTTTTTCAGATGGCCGATCATCTCAAATTGTGGCTTACGTTGTCGATAACTCTGACGAACGGCTTGACGAAAAGGCATTAGCCGAACTTCACTTGCAGGTTTGGCTTCATGGTACGGCGCCATTGCTCTATATCGCCTGGCCAAGTCGAATTGATGTGTTGACATGCGCGCGAGGACCGGATTTCTGGAAAGCTGAAAACGAGGAGTGCCGGTATAATCCTGCAAAGAGACTTGAAGCTGAAGCTCTGAAAACTGCCGGCGCAATCACCAGTGAACTGCAAAAGTTCTCAGCGTTGCGCCTTGCTGATGGAACATTTTGGGAAGAGCCTGGTAATAAGAAATTAGCAGACCACGACAAGGCGGCACACCAATCGCTAATCCAGGCAGTGGTGGAAGCTGATAGTGATCTTGATGGAGAAAAAAATCCTGTTCTACGTCGTCTGCTTTTATTAATGGTGCTGATTAAGTATCTTGAGGATCGCCGAGTCTTTCCAAATAGAGGTTGGTTTGGCAAGTTCCACAAAGGAGCAAAAAGCTTTTTTGATGTCCTGCAAGGCGGTGAACCTGAAGAGGTATACAGGCTGTTGAATTTCCTGGAACGAAGATTCAATGGTGACATATTTGCTTTCCAGCGAGAAGATATCACAAAATCAATCCTTAAAACATTTGCATATCTTGTTGAAGCCAAAACGCTGAAAAAGCAGCGATACCTTTGGCAGCAATTTTCTTTCGAGCATCTGCCGGTTGAAATAATCAGCCATCTGTACCAGCGATTCGTTGAGGGCGGGCATGGTACTGTTTACACGCCTCCTTTCCTGGCATCTTTGCTTTTGGATCACGCAATGCCCTACGATAAAATCACCGGCAGAGAACGCATTTTGGACCCGGCTTGTGGATCCGGAGTTTTTCTTGTTGGAGCATTCCGGAGATTGATCAACGTCTGGCGCAGTCGTAATGGCTGGCAGCGTCCGGACGTCGATACGCTCAAACGGATTCTCAAGGAGAGCATTTATGGGATCGAATTAGATCCAAACGCCGTTGACCTGACAGCGTTTAGCTTATGCATGGCTATCTGTGATGCATTACAGCCGGATGTCATCTGGCGAGACTTAAAATTCGAGCCTCTGCGCAAATCAAATCTGTTTGAAGCAGATTTTTTTAGCGTTCTTCTTGAATCCCGGCAAGGTGAATCTACCGTTTGTAAAGGAGGATTCGATGTAATCATAGGCAATCCGCCCTTTGAATCCAAACTTTCAACCGCCGGAAAAAAAGTTAATAAAATTGCACAACAGCAAGACAGTAATCGCGGAAAACTGCCGGACAAACAAACGGCCTATCTATTTCTGGAACAGGCATTGAATCTTCTTCGGCCTAACGGCAAAATCTGTTTAATTCAGCCATCGGGCCTGCTGTATAATCGCAAGACCGAAAACTTTCGTAATGCAATAGCTCGAAAGTGCAGAATCAAGACAATTCTTGACTTTACCTCTATTCGCAAACTCTATGAGGCGGACCCTAAAACCGTTGCAATATTCGCTGAAGCGGGTAAACCCAAGGAAAATCATTGGATTGCTCACTGGACATTTCGTCGAACAGTAAGTGTCAACGAGAGGATCTGCTTTGAACTGGATCATTACGACCGGCATCGTGTTTCGCAAAAACAGGCCGAAACTGATTCCTTTGTATGGCGTGCAAATCTTCTTGGCGGCGGACGATTGCTCGATATGTCACAACGCCTTCGAAGCATGCGTACACTTGCAAAATACGTTGAGCAGAATGGATGGGATTACGGGGAGGGGTTCATCGCCGGAACCGGCAAGAAACCAGCACCGTTTCTAACGGACAAGCCATTTCTTCCTACTCGGGCTTTCACCGATTCGGGTATTGACGAGACTAAAATTGAAACGGTTACAGATACACTATTTGAGAGCTCAAGATCAGAGGATCGTTTTACTCCACCACTCATTTTAATAAAAGAGAATGAGTCTCTCCCTGTTGTTTTTTGGAATAAAGGGTTTATAGCATACCGCGATAAGATCGTTGGAATCCATGCGCCCCAGTCCCAGGTCTCCGATCTGCGTGACTTTTATGAGTTTTTCCTCAGTAATCATGACATCTATCGGTTTTGTTGCACCCTGAATGGAACACAATCGTTGGTGGGCAAGTCCACCGCGATCCTTAAGCAAGATCTTGATATATTGCCTTGTCCCGAAGATTCGGAAGACATTTCTTTTTCTTTTTGGGAGGAGGCGCTATGCGAAGATGTCCTTAAATATATGACCAGCTATGTACGTCTCGGACAGAATTCAGAGTTACTAAAAACAGCAGCGGATATCAACGATCTTCGAGAGTATTCCAGCATGTTTATTCGTATGCTTGGCAGCGTGTACGACAATTTGCAGGCATCCGATCCTGTCTTTCTTAATGGATTGATCTGCCAACCATTCTATTTTGGCGAACGCCCAAATCTCAACTGGCTTACTGAACATCCGGAAGATGAACTGCGAAAACTTATCTATAGCGAAAATCACGAACATTTGCGGACTGTCCGATTGTTGCGACTGTACTCCGAAAACGTCCTGTTGCTTGTGAAGCCGGACAGGTTACGTTACTGGATACGTTCAACAGCAATTCGAGATGCCGATGAGACTCTTTTAGATTTACGCCGGCAGGGATACTAAACATGAATAAGGAATGCACTGAAGGACAACTCACATCCGGGATTGATCGGACCACGAGTACGCTTGTTCTGAGAACGATCACCTTTGTGCGTCAGCAATTGCCGGCCTGGAGGGACGACCCTGATCGGCCTGATGAACAATCAGAAAACAAATTGAATTTGCAATTGTGCAAGTTCCTCGACTCACGCGCCAGGAACGATTTTCCTATGGTTCGCTTTGATCATGAAGAGTATCAGACAGGGCGTCGCAGCGTCGATCTTTCAGCATCTCCGGTTGAAAAAATGGTAATCGGTGCACAAATGTATGCCATCTACAACCCTTTCCTTGTCTTTGAATGTAAGCGACTTCCCGTCCCTTCCAAAGACCGTGAAAAGGAGTACGTTACAGGAGGGGTAGATAAAATAAGTGGCGGGATTCAACGATTTAAACTTGGCCTTCACGGCGCAGGTCTGGATTCGGTAGTAATGATTGGTTATGTGCAAGAGTACTCCTTACGCTACTGGTTCCGCAAAATCAATGAATGGATTTCGGAACTTGCCATTAGCGCTATAACAGATACCTGCATTTGGAATGATAGCGAATTACTTGAGATGATAGATGAATACGTGCCAAAGGGTCTCGCGACCTGTCGATCTGTCCATATGCGAACTGGCAGCACGACGAGTAGTGATATAACAATTCATCATATTTGGATTGCTATGAATAGGCGATCCGAAAAATAATACGATTAAGAACTTGCGGGACATTAGTTTATAAGTTGACGTGGTAATTGAACTATGATCTCTGATTTGCATGCCATGCCAATCAAGGATAGATGCCCGCCCGCTTCGCCTGAGCCCGCGACCCGCCTGCCATGCATTAAATATGTTCTATCCATTTTGTTCATTATGCCCCACAGGAACAAAGCGGCAAAACTAAGTCATGCGAAATAGAGGCATTGCGGGCAGGCTCTGGTAGCACTTCATCATATTATTGCCGGGGGTATAAAACGCAAAAGGATATTTACAGATGATGTTGATAGGGACAA
>JAIVWD010000045.1:0-14740 GCA_049190315.1 Deltaproteobacteria bacterium
CGGGACAATCTACATGTGCATAATGACGAGACTCTGTCTCATACTCAACATGCGCTGTCGCTATTGTTATGCCACGCTCCTTCTCCTCCGGCGCCTTGTCTATCTCATCAAAAGGCACATAATCAGCCATGCCCTTGAATCCCATATGCTTCGTTATCGCCGCCGTAAGAGTGGTCTTACCATGATCTATATGACCAATGGTCCCTACATTGACATGCGGCTTGGTCCGCTCAAACTTCTCCTTAGCCATATCACCGTCCTCCTAAAATTAACTCAAAGTTCGGGGTTTGAATAATTCACTTTAAACTTTGGGCTATAAACAATTTTTCATGACTTCATTACCCTGATTGAACGAAAGTAGAGGATGCCCCAGATCCAAGGCGGAAAGGGTGAAGCCGTAGTAAGCTCTACTGCGAACCCTTGACAACGCAAGAGATGGGGTATCATCGGCTTTCGCTCAATCAGGGTTACCAGCGATAATGTGCGAATGCTTTGTTTGCATCAGCCATTTTATGCGTATCTTCCCTTTTCTTGGCGGAAGCTCCTCTGTTATTAGCGGCATCTAATAACTCTCCGGCCAATTTTCTATCCATACTCTTTTCAGCTCTTTTGCGTGCAAAACCTATAATCCATCTAATACCTAAAGCCGTTCGACGGGATGGTCTGATTTCTGTAGGAACCTGATAAGTTGAGCCACCTACACGTCGCGACTTAACTTCAATTAACGGCCTGACATTATCAATTGCCTTTTCAAAAATCTTGACTGGAGATTCATTTGTCTTTTTTTCAATGATATCAAATGCATCGTACAACATTCTCTCAGCTATGCTCTTCTTTCCATCGCGCATCATAGATTTTATGAATTTTGATATGAGCTTATTGCTATACTTGGAATCAGGTAGAGTTATTCTCTCAGGCACTTCTCTTCTTCTTGGCATATCCTCACCATCGTATTAAATTATTTAGGCCTCTTTGCACCGTATTTTGATCTTCCCTGCTTACGGTCCTCGACCCCCAGCGTATCAAGAATACCCCTTACAATATGATACCTTACACCTGGCAAATCCTTTACACGACCTCCACGAACCAGAACTACCGAATGTTCCTGAAGGTTATGCCCAATGCCGGGGATATAAGCTGTAACCTCTGCCCCGGTAGTCAGCCTGACCCTTGCAACTTTACGCAAAGCGGAATTGGGCTTTTTGGGTGTTGAAGTATATACGCGTGTACACACTCCCCTCTTTTGTGGAGCTCCCTTTAGAGCCGGTGTATTGGTCTTCTTTTTAATTCGCTTCCTGCCTTTTCTAACTAACTGGTTAATGGTCGGCATATTCTCCCTTTAAAAACCTCTATAGACTTTCAGATAAATTATTTCACTGCGTTATCAGTCAAAATCCTCGACGACGTACACATCAGCACGACTTACTCAGATTTTTCCTTCTAGCCTTGCGAAATGAATTATCTGAAAGTCTATATAATATAGTATCTGCAAACACATTTCGCATGTTGACAAAAAGATTTTAATTATCCGCTTAGAACAATATTGTCAAGCTTTTTATGTAAAAAATTTAGAGCCTGTCTGAAAATTATCTCCGTAGCGAAAAAGTGTGAGAAACGGCCCAAATTTGCCGTAGATTTAATTGATCTGATTGAGCAAAAACGCAGGAATAGCAAGCTATTTCGAGGCCAATTTTACTAAGATCAGGTGCGAATGAAGATCAATTAAAGATATGGTTGAAGTTGGGATGCAAAAATGCCAAGTTATTTTTTACCGAGCCCTAAGTCGGGACAACTTCGGCATCACTGTATAAAGGCAACCCGGTACCTGCGGGAATAAGTCTGCCCATAATAACATTTTCTTTAAGCCCCTTAAGAAAATCTTCTTTCCCTGCAATACTCGCATCTGTGAGAACTTTCGTTGTTTCTTGAAACGAAGCGGCAGAGATAAAACTTTCGGTACTGAGAGAAGCCTTGGTAATTCCCAAAATAAGCGGTTCAGCCACAGCAGGTTTTCCACCTTTCTTGATCACCTCTTTGTTAGCATCCTCAAATCTTACTTTATCTACCTGCTCATCATGAATAAATTCAGTGTCACCGGTTTCAAGGATCTTAACACGCCTCATCATCTGCCTTACGATTACCTCAATATGCTTGTCATTTATCCTCACGCCTTGCAAACGGTATACTTCCTGAACTTCATCAACTATATAGCGAGCTAATGCAATATCTCCCTTGATATTCAATATATCCTGAGGTATGGCTGAACCACCAATCATAGATTCGCCTGCCCTTACATAATCTCCTTCATAAACATTTATATGCTTGCCCTGTGGAATCAGATATTCCTTCTTTTCACCAACATCAACAGGAGTAACTGTTATTTTCTGCTTACCTTTTTTTGTTGCCTTGGCAATTGAAACATATCCATCGATTTCACTCAACACAGCTATTTCTTTTGGCTTGCGAACCTCAAAAAGCTCAGCAACCCTTGGAAGACCGCCTGTAATATCCTTGGTTTTGGTAGTTGCACGCGGAAGCTTTGTAATAACGCTGCCGGCATGGACCTGATCACCTTCTTCAACAAGCAGGATAGCTCCCAATGGCAGCATGTATCGCGCCAGCCCCTTTGAGCCTGAAAGTTTAACTGTTTTTCCATGTTTGTCTTTTATGGAAATTCTTGGACGTTCATCAATACTCTTTGATTCAATTATAGTACGACTTGACTTTCCAGTTGCGGGATCAACTTTCTCCTGCATGGTTTTGCCGGATATGATATCTCCGAATTTTACAATTCCATCAACCTCTGTGATAATTGGTGTCGTAAATGGATCCCACGTCGCTAAAAGATCTCCGGCTTTAACCTTTTGACCGTCTTTAACTTCAATGTGAGCGCCATAGATAACGGGAAAGCGTTCTCTCTCTCGTCCGGCTTCACCAATAATGGCTAATTCACCGCCACGCCGGCTCATAACAACAAATTCTTTATCAGCATTTTCTACTATATTCAGATCAATAAAACTTACAGTCCCATCTACTCGAGCTCTGATATCAGCCTGTTCAACTCTCCGGCTTGCTGTTCCACCAATATGAAATGTACGCATTGTAAGCTGAGTTCCAGGTTCACCAATAGATTGAGCTGCTAAAATGCCGACAGCCTGGCCTATTTCAACCATTGCGCCATGTGAAAGATCGCGGCCATAGCACTTGGCACAAACACCATGTTTTGTCTTGCATGTAAGAACGGATCTGATTTTGGCGATAGTCACACCTGCTTCTTCAATCTTTTGTACAGCCGCCTCATCTATATCTCCTCCAGCTTTTATAAGCACTTCATCCGTAAAGGGATCAAGTATGTCTTCCGATGCAACACGTCCTAAAATACGCTCTCCCAAACGCTGGATAATCTCTCCGCCTTCCACAAGAGATTCAACCTCAACGCCCATCATTGTTCCACAGTCCATTCCCATGATCACACAGTCCTGAGCCACATCAGCAAGTCGCCGGGTGAGATATCCTGAGTTCGCTGTCTTTAATGCAGTATCAGCAAGACCTTTTCTCGCACCATGGGTCGAAACAAAATATTGAAGTACTGAAAGGCCCTCTCTGAAATTAGCAGTTATTGGAGTTTCTATGATTTCTCCTGATGGCTTTGCCATAAGACCACGCATACCCGCAAGCTGACGCATCTGGTCTTTGCTGCCCCTGGCGCCTGAATCCGCCATCATATAAATTGGATTAAAACTTTCTCTTAAAACAGGCTTTTTGTTTTTGCCAAGAACAGGTTTGCCTTCTTTATTAACTACTGGAACCATTTTCATGGATTCCATCATCTCATCAGCAACATCGTCAGTTGCTTTTGCCCATATATCAACGACTTTATTATATTTTTCACCTTGAGTAATAAGGCCCTCGGTATATTGTCTGCTTATCTCAGCAACCTGTTTTTCAGCCCTCTTCAGAATTTCCCATTTTGCGGAAGGAATTATCATGGCATCAATTGAAATAGATAAGCCTCCTTCTGTTGAATATTTGTAGCCGATATCCTTCAATCTGTCGGAAAGTATGACAGTAGCTTTTGGCCCCAGATTCCTGTAAGCATAATCAACAAATTCACGTAGAGCTTTTTTATCCATTACTTTGTTGAGCAAATCAAAAGGTATCTCGGGCTGCTTTTCTATAATTTCAAAAATATGATACGCGTCATCAGAATAAATTATATTGCTGATCTCCCCCTGCTTAAGAGAAAATACTGTATTAACATCTTCATCTTTTGCCTGATATATCCTCTTGAACTCATCCTTTCTAAGTAAACCAAGAACACCTTCATTCTTTTTATCGAGGCTCTGTGAATATTGATGTACCATGTCAACAAAGCTTGTCCCTTTTTGCAGCTTCTTATAAACGGCTTTTGCCTCTTCTTCTGAAGGAACCATGAGCTGGCGCATTAACATAATGTTATCCTTAGGAATAATTTCCCAAAGCAGAATGCGTCCAACGGTCGTGTCAAGTCTCTTTTTATTAATACGAACAGTAATTTTAGCATGGAGATCAACGGCACCTGCATCGTATGCAGAACGGACTTCTTCCGGGCCGGCAAATTTCTTTCCTTCTCCTCTGGCTTCTTCAACCTCTCTTGTCATGTAATATATACCAAGGACTATATCCTGGCTGGGTACAATAATCGGACTCCCATTTGCCGGGGAAAGGATATTGTTGCTTGAAAGCATTAATATCCTGCACTCTATCTGGGCTTCGACAGAAAGGGGAATATGTACAGCCATTTGATCACCATCAAAGTCAGCATTAAATGCCGTACAAACAAGAGGATGTAGCTGTATGGCTTTGCCTTCAATAAGAATAGGCTCGAATGCCTGAATACCAAGACGATGGAGTGTAGGGGCACGGTTTAACATTACCGGATACTCTTTTACCACTTCATCCAGCGCATCCCAGACATCCGGGGTTCCTTTTTCCACCATCTTCTTGGCGCTTTTTACAGTAGAAACGAGCCCTTTCTGCTCAAGACGATAATAAACAAAAGGCTTGAACAATTCCAAAGCCATTTTCTTTGGCAAACCACACTGGTGGAGTCTGAGATCCGGTCCAACGGTAATAACGGTACGACCGGAATAATCCACTCTTTTACCAAGGAGGTTCTGGCGAAAACGTCCCTGCTTGCCCTTCAATGTATCACTTAATGATTTTAAAGGTCTCTTGTTGGTTCCGGTAATAACTCTGCCATGCCGGCCGTTATCAAAAAGAACGTCAACTGATTCCTGCAACATTCTTTTCTCATTACGAACAATGATATCAGGTGCATTTAAGTCGATAAGACGTTTTAACCGGTTATTACGGTTAATTACTCTACGATACAGATCGTTTAGATCGGATGTGGCGAACCTGCCGCCTTCCAGAGGAACCAATGGACGCAAATCAGGGGGAAGAACTGGAATAACATCCATAATCATCCAAACCGGATTTAATCCGCTATGCCTGAAAGCATCTACTATCTTTAGTCGTTTAGATAGTTTTTGGCGCTTTGCAACCGAGCCTGTTGAACTAATATCCTCTTTAAGTTCTTTGTATAAAGCATCAAGATCAATGCTCTCAAGTAATTTCTTAACTGCTTCGGCTCCTATCCCGGCTTCAAACTTTTCACCATATACTTCACGCGCCTCGTAATATTTATCATCTGATAGAAGCTGACCTCGGCTAAGCCCGGTATCCTTGGGATCAATTACGATATAACTGTCAAAATATAATACTTTTTCAATATTTTTCAGAGTCATATCAAGCAAGTTGCCAAGCTTGCTTGGAAGGCTTTTCAAAAACCATATATGGGCACAAGGTGTAGCTAATTGTATATGCGCCATCCTTTCCCTTCTGACCTTTGACTGAATAACCTCAACCCCGCATTTTTCACAAATAACTCCCCTGTGCTTCATACGCTTGTACTTACCACAATTGCACTCATAGTCCTTTGTCGGACCAAAAATTTTGGCGCAAAAGAGTCCATCTCGTTCCGGTTTGAAGGTTCGATAGTTGATTGTCTCCGGCTTTTTAATCTCCCCATGCGACCACTTTAGAATCTGCTCAGGCGATGCCAATCCAATCTTTACACCTTTATAATGCCTTGGATCCATGGGTTTGGCGAAGAAATCATATAGAGTTTCCATTTTACTCCCTTCCGTAATTTTCGATCGTTAATCCTTCTCCATGAGGATTATATCAAGACCCAAACTCTGCAACTCTTTTGTCAGAACCTTGAAAGACTCAGGTATGCCCGGTTCAAGCACGTTTTGACCTTTTACAATCTTTTCATACATACGTGTCCTTCCAGCCATATCATCCGACTTTACCGTTATAAACTCTTGCAGAGCATGAGCCGCTCCATAAGCCTCCATAGCCCAAACTTCCATCTCCCCAAGACGCTGACCTCCAAACTGGGCCTTTCCTCCGAGGGGTTGCTGGGTTACAAGTGAATAAGGGCCAATTGATCGAGCATGTATCTTATCATCAACAAGATGATGAAGCTTCAACATATACATTATACCAATCGTAATTTTTTCTTTAAAAGGCTTTCCTGTACGCCCGTCATATAACGTAGTCTGTGCGGACACACTAAGCCCTGCTTCAGACAGAAGAGATTTGATTTCATCCTCCTTGGCCCCGTCAAAAACCGGTGTTGCCATGTGAACTCCTTCTCTATAATTATCTGCAAAATCACAAAGCTCTTTATCACCCATTTTATCGAGCATGTCATTAACTGACGAATTATTGAATATCCGCTTCATCTTGTCTCGCAGATCTTTAAACTTTTGATCTTCAAGCAAAGCGTTAATCTGATCGCCAAGGCCTTTTGCAGCACAACCCAAATGAATTTCCAGAATTTGCCCTACGTTCATCCTCGAAGGCACACCCAAAGGATTAAGAACCATATCAACCGTCGTACCATCTTCAAAATACGGCAGATCTTCCTGCGGAAGAATCCTGGAAACAACGCCCTTATTACCATGACGACCTGCCATTTTATCACCAACTGAAAGCTTACGCTTCATGGCCACATAAACCTTAACCATCTTAATTACACCCGGAAGAAGATCATCGCCCTTTTCGTATCTGCTCATTTGCCGCTCAAACACTATTCTGCAACGCTTACGTTGTTCCCTGTATTGTTCAAGGACATCATGTACCTTTTCAGTCAGTCTGGAATCACTCAGAACAAGTCCTTCAAGGTGGGCCACAGGTATCTTGGCAAGGATATTTGAATCAATTTTGCAGTCCCTTACGATCAATACTTTCTTGCCTTTTTTCAAGGGTGATTTGCATTTCCTGCCGACAAGCAACTTCTCTAATTGTTCACGAACAATATCTTCAATTATAAAAAGCTCATCATCCCTATCCTTTTTAAGAGCAGCCATCTCCTCATTTTCAATCAAACGTGCACGATCATCCTTCTCAACACCCCGCCTGCAAAATACTTTTGCATCTATTACAATACCTTCGACACCTGGCGGTACTCTCAAGGAAGTATCTTTTACATCTGCTGCTTTTTCTCCAAAAATGGCTCGCAGAAGCTTTTCTTCAGGAGAAAACTGAGTCTCACCCTTTGGGGTGATTTTCCCTACCAGTATGTCCCCGGGGCCAACTTCAGCGCCAAGCCTGATGATTCCACTCTCATCCAGATTTTTTAAAGCTTCTTCTCCGACGTTAGGTATATCCCGTGTGATATCTTCTTTCCCAAGCTTAGTATCTCTGGCTACCACTTCAAATTCTTCAATGTGAATGGACGTATATATCCCGTCCCTGACAAGCCTTTCGCTTACAAGGATTGAATCCTCAAAATTATAACCACCCCAGGGCATAAAAGCCACAGTTACATTCTTCCCGACAGCAAGTTCTCCTTTATCTGTAGCAGGGCCGTCCGCAATTATATCGCCGGCCTTAACTTTCTGGCCTTTCACCACAATAGGACGGTGATTAAAGCATGTGTTTTGATTTGAACGTATAAATTTTGAAAGATTGTAAATCGTGACATTCTTTTCAATTTGCCGGCCATTGCCTTCATCCATCATATCATCCGGATCATGCCGCAACACTATACGTAAAGCATCAACATCAACAACTAAACCATCCTTCTTTGCAACTATTGTAACTCCTGAATCTTTTGCAACTACTCCCTCAATACCCGTACCTACTAAAGGAGCTTCATTTGTTAACAGGGGAACCGCCTGGCGCTGCATATTTGATCCCATCAACGCTCTATTAGCGTCATCATTTTCTAAAAATGGTATAAGAGAAGCCGAAACACTCACTAACTGGTTAGGAGAAACATCCATAAGTTCGATATCCTCCTTTTGAACCATCATAAACTCACCCGCCACCCGTGATGTTACAAGGGGGTTGACATACTTCCCTTTACTATCGACAGGCGCATTAGCCTGAGCAATAGGATGCTCCCTCTCTTCAAAAGCACTAAGAAACCTGATCTCATCAGTAATAGTTGCGTTCTTTATAACGCTGTACGGTGTCTCAATAAATCCAAATTCATTAACTCGCGCATAGGTGCTGAGTGAAACAATAAGGCCGATGTTGGGTCCTTCCGGAGTTTCAATAGGACATATACGGCCGTAATGTGATGGATGAACATCCCTAACCTCAAAACCCGCTCTTTCGCGGGTAAGTCCACCCGGTCCAAGGGCGCTGAGTCGTCGTTTATGTGTTGTTTCTGAAAGAGGGTTGGCCTGGTCCATAAACTGGCTTAACTGGCTGGTGCCAAAAAATTCTTTAACAACAGCGGAAACCGGTTTTGGATTGACCAGGTCATGAGGCATAAGGGCATCAACCTCCTGCAGGCTCATCCGCTCCTTAATGGAGCGCTCCATGCGAACAAGTCCAATTCGATACTGATTCTCGAGGAGCTCACCCACAGCACGCACCCTTCTATTCCCGAGATGATCGATGTCATCAACAGCTCCTTGTGTATCTTTAAGTTTTACAAGGGTTTTTGCTGTTAGAAGTATATCCTCTTTTGTGAGAACATTTAAATCAATCGGAGCGTCAATCCCAAGTCGCAAGTTAATTTTCAAACGCCCCACTTTAGAAAGGTCATAATATGTTGGCCTGAAAAACAGGTTGTCAACAAAATCCTGGGCGACCTCAGGTGTAGCAGGATTCCCAGGCCTGAGTCTTTTGTAAATTTCAATAAGTGCCGCTTCTTTTGTTTCAACCTTGTCCAGTAAAAGTGTCTTGTGAATAGAATCACTGCTGGATATACCATCAATAAAAAGTACATCAAATTCAGTTATGCCCGCATCACTTAACTTTGAAAGTGCCTCCTCATCAACTACTTCGTTGGACATTACAACAGGCTTTTCGCTCTTTGGATCGTTTATTGTATATGCAAATACTTTACCTGAAATATCTTCAACATTTAAAGGTATCAATTCCATGTTGGCGGATTTCAGCCTGCGGATTGAGGCTTTAGTAAACATACGCCCTTTTTTGACAATAACGGCACCTTGTTTAGGAGCTTTAATATCCCTGCTTGCACGCTGTCCAATAAGGAAATTCTCATTAAATCTCTTATAAAAACGTTTCCTGCTGACAATTATTTTTTCAGTTTCATAGAAATACTTCAGCAGGTCTTCTGTTGTATATCCAAATGCCTTGAAAAGAATCGTAACAGGAAACTTTCGTCTTCTATCAATCCTGATATAAACGATATCTTTAGGATCTATTTCCAAATCTATCCATGAGCCTCGCACAGGAATGATTCTGGATGTGTATATAATCTTGCCGCTTGAATGCGACTTTCCCTTGTCGTGATCGAAAAATACCCCGGATGAGCGGTGGAGCTGACTAACAACAACCCGTTCTGTCCCATTTATTATAAAGGTACCTTTTTCAGTCATCATGGGAATAGTTCCAAAGTAAATTTCCTGTTCCTTTATATCTCGAATATTGGAAACTCCTGTCTCTCTATCTAAATCGTACACTACGAGCCTGACCGTGATACGTACAGGTATCTCATATGTCATGCCTCTGTGTATACACTCCTCAACGCTGTGCTTAATCTCACCGAATCTGTAAGATACAAACTCAAGGGAAGCACTTCCGGTAAAATCTTTTATCGGAAAAACAGACTTGAATACCGCCTGAAGCCCGATATCCTTACGTTTTTCCGGAGAAATATCCATTTGTAAAAAACGATTAAAGGATTCTCGTTGCACCCCAATAAGATCTGGTATTTCAACGATTTTTCTTATCTTGCCGAAGTTTTTCCTTATACGCTTTGTTGCCAAAGGCTTTTCCGACATATTATCTCCAATATTAAATTAGCGCCCTTCGGGCGAGCTGTTAAGCTGTTAAGCTGTTGAGCCGTTAAGTTTACCGGCTAAGAGCTATTATTGCAGACTGATAGGTTCTAACCTATTAATAAGATTGACTAAAAAATGAAAATTCCTATACTATTAAATTATTATTTGCCCTTGGTCCGTTGTAGTAATTTATTTACCACAACGAACCGCTAATGCGCCGACGATCAAAGACTATCCGTTTTTATTACTTTAACTCGACCTGGGCTCCAGCTTCCTCAAGCTGGGCTTTTATCTTTTCAGCATCCTCTTTAGCTATTCCTTCTTTAACGGGCTTTGGAGCATTATCCACTAAAACTTTGGCATCTTTTAGACCGAGACCGGTAATTGCTCTGACCTCTTTGATAACCTGAATCTTCTTGTCGCCAAAAGCTGTAAGGATAACATCATATTCTGTCTTTTCCTCTGCTTGAGCGCCACCGGCTTCACCAGCAGGAGCAGCCATCATTGCAACAGGAGCGGCCGCAGAAACACCGAATTTTTCCTCCATTTCCTTAACCAGTTCAGACAGCTCGAGCACTGACATATTTGCTATAAACTCAATTACATCTTCTTTGGTAATATCTGACATTTATCTTTCCTCCAGTTTTTCTTTCAAAATTATCTCTACGGGCACGGCGCGCCGTGCTCCTACTATTTTCTTTATGCGGCCTCTTTCTGTTCCTTTACTGCATTCAAAACATTCAATAGCTTTTTAGGTATATCGCTAAGAGCTATAACAAGAGAAGTTGGAACCCCATTTAATACTGAAAGAAGCATGCTCAGCAGTACTTCTTGAGAAGGAAGCTCCGCCAAGGCCTTAATTGCACTTAGATCCAGCGCCTTGCCATCCATTACACCGGCCTTTATTTCAAGTTTTGCATTTTCCTTTGCAAACTGCATCAAAACTTTTGCAGGAGCAACCGGATCATCATAACTTATGGCAATTGCGATAGGGCCTTTAAAATTTTCAGCAATCAACGACACATCAGTATCTTCCGAAGCTCTAACAAGAAACGAATTTTTGACCACCTTATATTCAACATCAGCTTCCCTGAGCTTTCTGCGCAATTCATTAATAGCTGTTACATTAAGTCCTTTGTAATCAGTAACTATTAAAACTTTGGACTTTGAAAATATTTCACGAAGATCTTCTACAATTTTTTTCTTTTCATCTATTTGCACGAATTTATTACACCCCCTTCCTCAAGCTGTAAAAAAACCGGAGGCAACAACTTTATCTCAAAACCATCTCGGTAGGCCGGCTATGCCGATTAAACACAAAAGTGTGCACCTACGGTCTTTGACAGCAATCTTGCTAATTATTAGTCAGGTTGATTTGATTTGTTGCATGAGATTAGGCAGGAAACAAATTCAACCAATGCCCTCACCTTGCTTTTTGGCCGGTAGAACTATGACAAGTTTTCTCGGAAACAATACTATTTTATTAATTCCTTTAAGCTTGCCGTATCTATCTTAATTCCTGGGCCCATAGTAGTCGACATGGCGATACTCTTAATATAGGCACCCTTACTGGAAGCAGGCTTGAGGCGTAAAATTGTTTCTAAAAATGCAGTAAAATTCTGAACAATCTTATCTACGCCAAATGAAACCTTACCCATAGGAACATGAACTATACCTGCTTTTTCTACTCTGAAATCTATTTTGCCGGCCTTGAGCTCATTAACCGCTCTCGCAATATCAAAAGAAACTGTTCCTGTTTTTGCATTAGGCATAAGCCCTCTTGGACCAAGAATTTTCCCCAGCTTTCCTACAGAGCCCATCATATCAGGTGTGGCAACGGCTTTATCAAAGCCTAACCATCCGCCTTTGATCTTCTCTATCAGATCATCATTGCCGACAAAATCCGCACCCGCATCAAGCGCTTCTTTTTCTTTCTCCCCTTTAGCAAATACCAAAACCTTGACTTCCTTTCCAAGGCCGTTTGGTAAAACTACCGTCCCGCGAATCATCTGATCCGCATGACGTGGATCAACACCAAGGCGTACAGCTACATCAACGGTTTCATCAAATTTGGCATACGATGAATCTAAAGAGCTTTTCACGGCTTCGGTATAATGGTATCTGATCTCGGCATTTATTTGCTTTCTTGATTTTAAGTATTTTTTACCTCGCTTCGGCATTTTTTATAACGAACTCCTTTTCTTTTTAACCAATCTCTATTCCCATGCTTCTGGCTGTTCCTTCAACTATCTTACAGGCAGCATTTAAATCATAAGCATTTAAATCAACCATTTTCTGCTTGGCTATTTCCTCAACCTGCTGCCTGGTAACCTTGCCTACTCTTTCACGCTTTGGATCGCCGGCTCCCTTCGCTATCTTTGCGGCTTTCTTTAATAGTACGGCTGCAGGCGGCGTCTTGGTAATAAAAGTAAACGTTCTATCCTGATAGACAGTTATAACAACAGGTATTATCATCCCCTCATCATTAGCTGTCCTGGCATTAAACGCCTTGCAAAAATCCATTATATTAACTCCCTGCTGCCCCAATGCAGGTCCGATTGGAGGAGAAGGATTAGCTTTACCAGCGACAACCTGTAATTTTATCTGCGCAATAACTTTTTTTGCCATTTGTACTTTCTACTCCTAATTAGTGTCTGTCCGAAAAGTGTTTTTTCAATACTGGCAATAGTTTCAGTTTATTTACCGATGTGAAGATTTGTGAAAAAGCTATTAGCCATTAGCTGTTAGCTCTTAGCTGAATGCATTATCTATTTAATTTTTTAAGCTAAAGGCTAATTGCTAAAAGCTAACTGCTAAAAATCCTCAATTTGAGAATAGCATCCAACTGACTATAATTTCAGGTGTTTTGAGTTTTCGTTCAAGCACTAATTATTAACTTTATAATTTTGCAACTTGAACAAATTCCAACTCTACCGGCGTTGAACGGCCGAATATAGTCACCAGGACTCTTATTTTACCTTTTTCGTGATTAACCTCGTCCACTATTCCGTTAAAATTCGTAAAAGGTCCATCTATTACACGGATCTCATCCCCTGCCTCGAAAAAGAATTTTGGCTTTGGTTTCAGTCGACCGGCTTCCATTCTGCTTAAAATTTTTTCAGCCTCTTCATCGGAAAGAGGTGTCGGTTTTTCTCTTCCCCCTAAAAATCCTGTAACCTTGGCTGTATCATTAACAATATGCCAGGTTTCCTCATTAAGTTCCATCTTAACCAAAATGTACCCAGGATAAAATTTACGGGATGATTCCTTTCTCTTCCCCTTAACAAGTTCAACTATCTGCTCAGTTGGGACCAGCACCTCGCCGAATTTATCAGAATGAGGGGAGGAAGCTATTCGTTCTTCCAAAGCCATTTTGACTTTGGTTTCAAAACCCGAATAAACATGGACTATATACCATTTAAGAGCCACTTTTTTCTCCTCATTCTATCCTCATTCTATTTAAGGACCACACCTATTAAACTTGACAAACCAATATCGACTATCCCTAAAAAAAACGATATTATAATAACAAGAATTATAACTACCAGCGTGGAACCTATAGTTTGCTTGCGTGTGGGCCATGTTACCTTGTTAAGCTCAACCTTAACCTCCCTTAGGAACTGCAAAGACTTTTGTAAAGGCCCCGCAACAAAAAGTCTGTCCAAGAAATTTCCTTCAGGTTTTCTTGACTCAGACCTGGCTGTACTCGAAGATTTCTTCAGGGATAAAGTTTGTGCTTTTTTTATGCCCCTGACAGAATCTGATATTAAACCTGTCTTTGGGGAAGCAGCATCAATTCCTGCCTTAGATGATGGTGCTCTATCGACACTTTGTTTTTTCTTTTTTTTGCCGGCAGAAGTCTTTTTTCTTTGTAACCTTCCCATTATATACCCAAAAAGAGCAAAATCTCAAAATCGAATCAATTAAGGATATCTTTTATCCCCTGAGCTTCGAGATCTGATTGTTTTTTAAATTAAAACTGGCAGGCCAGGAGGGATTCGAACCCCCAACACCCGGATTTGGAGTCCGACGCTCTACCGTTAGAGCTACTGGCCTGCATAATCCTGAATTTAACTTGTCAGGTTATAAAAATAATATCTATGACAAATTCGGATAAAGATTTTATTTTGTCTCCTTATGCGAAGTATGTTTTCTACAGAACCTGCAATATTTATTGAATTTAAGCTTATCAGGTGTTGTCCGTTTATTTTTTGTTGTAGTGTAATTTCTTCTCTTGCATTCACTGCACGCAAGGGTAACAATTATTCTCACCAGCTTACTCCTTCGCTTTTATTCAATTATTTCGCTTACCACTCCAGCACCGACAGTACGACCGCCTTCCCTTATTGCAAACCTGAGCTCCTTCTCCATTGCTATCGGAGTTATCAGCTCCGCCGAAATCGTTACATTGTCACCAGGCA
>JAIVWD010000046.1:0-13977 GCA_049190315.1 Deltaproteobacteria bacterium
ATCCTGCCATTTTATATCTGCCTGCCTCCGGCTCGTAGAGCCTGGGTTTCTCTATGCCCTCAACGTACTGGCAAGAGAGTGATTGAAAATCCTTCTGGCTTTGGTTATCAATCAGCACGCCGAAGGCGTACCACAACTTTAGGCACTTTAGCTCACTTTAGGCATTTTAGGCACTTAGCACGGTAAGAAGGGATGGTATTAAGATGAGAACTCATCGGCCGGTAATATTTTTTGTCATGTTTTTTATATTTTCTGCAACCTGTCCCTTATTTGCCCAAATGGATGATATGGAGAAGGAATTCTTCGAAGAAGTGGCAAAAATGGAGGAGGATTACAAGCGATTCGAAAAACAAGCTTTTGAAGAATTCCAGCGAGAAGTAAAAGCCATGTGGGGGGACTTTGTTGCCTCTACAAAAAAGGATTGGGTTGAATATTCCGAAGATAAAACCGGCCGAAGCCGTGTAGATTTTGAGGCAGGTGAAGTCTTGGTGGAAGTTGTAATCCCAAAGGTAGAGCTTGATCGGGATCCGGACAGTTTAGATAAAAAGCTTACAGAGGAAATTGAACGCCTCATCGTTGATAAAGGGAAAAACCGGGATTATGATTTGCCGCCAAAACCTGCAAAAGAAAAAAAGATTCCCCCTTCACCTCTTCTGACCTCGCCGGTGCTTGCCGGGCAATTAAAGGACAAAAAAGGCAACCCTGTTACAGAAAAAAATAAAAAAGAATTTGCAAAGGAAATTGTAAAGACAAAACCTGTAATCAAGAAAGATGTGAAGACTGATAAAGGCGATATGGTCAGGGTGCAGGTTAAGTTTTTGCTTGTACCTGATCATATTCGGATTCGCGCAGAAAGATATCTCAACAATGTCCGCCAACAGGCTGAAAGATTTTCTATCTCTGTTCCGCTTGCCTTTGCCGTTATTCATACTGAGTCATATTTCAATCCAAAGGCAACAAGCTATGTGCCCGCCTACGGGCTAATGCAGCTTGTACCGAAATCCGGTGGCTGGGATGCTTACAAATATGTTTATGGCCACGGCAAGGAGCTTTCTTCTGATTATCTTTATGATTCAGATAATAATATAGAACTGGGCTGCGCTTACCTTGGACTTCTAAAAAATCGCTATTTCAGGAAGATCCAAAATGCGGACAATGCTCTATATTGTTCAATTGCTTCGTATAATACAGGGGCAGGGAACCTCAGCAGAGCACTCTGTGGAAAGAAACAGATTAGCTGTGCCGTTGATAAAGTTAATACCATGAAACCTGACGAGCTTTATGTTTATCTTAGAAAAAATCTACATCATCAGGAGACACGGGATTATTTAAAAAGAGTTTCCGAACGTATGAAACTCTATAAAGAATGGGAATAAGGGCTCGGTCAAAAATTTACAAACTCCGCTCGCGAGAAATTCGGGCCAGGATTTTTCCAATTAACGAGCATTCAAGCCCAAAAGGAAGATAGCCCGCAAAGCCCAGAACCGGCATTTCAAAAATTTCATATCTATGAACAAAAGGAACGCTGTATATCCATTTGGCCAAGCTGAAGTAGTTCCACATTTCCCAGAAACATCCGCAGAATAATGCAGCCAGAGCAGACGATATAACCAGACGCCAGTCTCCCCGGGCAATATCTGAAAAAACATGGTTTTCTCCTGACAAAATTTGAAGGAATACTATAACTAAAAGCGGTGATATCCACAGGAGGGGGAAAAGATAATCCGGCCAGATACTTATTGCAACCAGGCCTGCGCTGGATACAATAAAAAGTGATATTGCAACTGGCTTTGACTGAAAAATGCCTAAGGGAATTAAATTATTACATTTTTCAACCCATGAAAAACTTTGTATCCATTCGCGGGTTCCAAGAACTGCCGGCAGAACAGTTGAAAAAGAAATTGATGCATAAAAGAAGTATTCCAAAGAGCTGAAATGCACGCCTATATACTGCCAGTTTTGAACAAATCGGTTCAAATATTCAAAGAACCACCAGAACACTGCGCTGACAGGAAAAAGCATAATAAAGTATTTCGGGCGATTGATTATCATGCAGCTCCCCGTGCGTTTATATGTAAGCGCATTTATGACAAGTATAAAGGAGAACCATAATGGAGTAAATGTATGGGGCTGAAATCCTGCAAACCAGGGGAAACGAGTCCATGCAAGGAACCATGCTGTCAAACCTGTGAAAAGCCCTATCCATCCCCACCACGGAAATGGATAAAACTCAGTGGGTTTTGGAGCGACCTGTTTTTCTTTTCTGAAAATTTTTATAACTATCGATAATATTACAGCGAGAATAAATAAGCTATAACCTGTAAAGGCAATCCAGGAAAAAGGCGCATGATCTATGTATTGTGTTTCAGGCGGGAATTCCAGATAGCGATTCACAGGAAGACCGGCAAGCATAACGCCAAGCATAGGCAGGCCCAGCAAAATTACCGACAGTATGATTAGTTTAATCAGAAGTTTTTTCACAGGTGCCTTATATATTGTTTAGTCCATTACATCCCGAACTTTATCTATCAATTTCCTGTTTTTTTGAAATATTGACATATTACACTTTTCAAATATGATGTCATAATTTAGGATAATAAGGCAAAGCAAATATGCCTTAAAATATCTTTAATACCACCATATCAAGATAGATTTGCTTGTTAATCAATAGGCTCACACTCCGCAAAAATCAAATAGAGAGAATACCAATATGGCAATTCGTTATGTAACAAACGCTGATGGGAAAGGCTGGCCCAAGGGAATTTTGGGTAAATTCCTTTCCCGTCCCGAAAGTCGAAAGTCCAGGCCAAAAATGTCAAATTTCTGATGACCTGAGGACCAAATGCGGAAAAATTTTACACGATAATTGTCATTTTGGGGTAAACTAAACGGTTTTTTTTCAAATTGGCCTCTTCCCTTCTAACCTTGACAACGATTTAGCTCTTTGAAATTAAGGGATTACGCCACTTCAGAGCAATTTTGGCTCGATTCTTGCTTTATAAGAGACTTACACCAGGAAGAAAATAGCGGCATTTTTCAAAGGTCTCATCCTTTTCAGGATACAGCCAGGAGGTTAAGTTTTGTTGAAGTATAAAAACATCGGTTTTGTTTCAACACGTTTTGCCGGTACAGACGGTGTCTCTTTAGAATCGAACAAGTGGGCTGAAGTTTTTGAAAAAAATGGCCACCCCTGTTTCTGGTTTGCCGGAAAACTGGATAGGGAGCCTGAAAAGAGCTACTTCGTACCCGAAGCTCATTTTCATCATGCACAAAACAAATGGATCAATGAACGGATTTTGGGAACAAGGAGGAGGGATCCCTCTTTAACTGAATTGATTCATGTCTTAAGATCCATTTTGAAATCCCATCTCTATAATTTTATTGAGAAGTTCGATATTGATATTTTGATTGCAGAAAATACTCTCACCATTCCGATGCATGTCCCACTGGGGCTGGCATTGACGGAAACCATCGCGGAAACTCAGATTCCTACTATTGCCCACCATCATGATTTTTACTGGGAAAGGACACGTTTTTCAGTAACCGCAGTAAGCGATTACCTTCGCATGGCATTCCCTCCCAACTCGCCTAATATAGAACATGTGGTCATTAATTCTGTTGCCAGGGAAGAGCTGGCTCTACGCACAGGTATTTCGGCAACCATTATCCCAAATGTTCTGGATTTTCAAAATCCACCCGCAGTTGATGAGGAAAGCGGCAAAAAATTCCGGAAATTCATCGGTTTAAAACCCGACGACATAGTATTCTTGCAACCTACCCGCATTATAAAAAGAAAAGGCATTGAACATGCCATTAAGCTTGTTAAAGAACTTAAAGAATTTAACAGCAAGCTTGTTATATCACATGAAGCAGGAGACGAAGGCTTTGAATATGCAGAATGGCTTAAAGAGCATGCTCTGGAACATGGCGTTGATCTTCGCCTGGTAAATATTCGCGTTGCGGATCCCTGGAACAATAATTCAAAACTTCATAGATATTCCCTTTGGGATATCTACCCGCATGCCGATTTCGTTACTTATCCCAGCCTTAATGAAGGATTTGGAAATGCTTTTCTTGAAACCATCTACTTTAAAAAACCCATAATGATCAATCGTTATGCTATTTTTGTTAGAGATATCGAACCTCTGGGTTTTGATATAGTCTCTATGGACGGATTTCTCACCAAAAAGACTGTTCAAAACGTAAAGGAAATCCTAAAATCGCCTGAACGAAAAGAAAAAATGGTGAATCATAATTACGAGATAGCCTCCCGTCACTATTCCTATTCCGTGCTTCAGAAGCGGCTCGACTTCATTATGATAAATTTCTTCGGGGAACCACAGCTTTGCAGCAGGATGGAATCCACGCAACATCCAGCCAATTTGAGGTTATTTGGCACTTAACTTATGTTTTTATCCTGCCAGGTTCTTTCTTAATCCCGCTAAGGCGGGATTTCCTGTTTTAAAATTGATCACACCTGAAGCTCATGCACGGCCGGTTTTTGTTTCATAAAGCTAAAATGTTACATCAACTCCATTTTTTTCATTTGACAAATATAAAATATCTTGTGACTACTCACGTAGTCAGGCTGAAGCTGTTTAGACTGAAGGCTGAAGGGGTCAGAAGAGCACGATTGCCGTACTTTAGCGGAAACATCTGATTCTTGCTCCAAACATGGCTTCAAAATACGCTTTTTCCTAACAGTCTTCAGTCTTCAGCCTATCCACCTGAGTATTTACAATATATTTTAAGGAGGTGATTTTATGAAAACAGCAAAAGATTATATGGTTTTTCCTCTGGATGTACCTTCTTTAAAGGAAGCTGAGCAATATGTTGCGCTTCTTTCAGAATATGTTGGCATGTTCAAGGTAGGGCTTGAGCTTTTTATAAGCTCCGGGCCTGAAATCATTAAAATTATAAAGACTTCAGGAAAAGCTAAAATCTTTCTGGATCTTAAACTCCATGATATTCCTGCGACTGTTTCACGTGCAATGGCGAGCATTGCTGATTTAGGTGTTGATTTTGCAACTGTTCATTGTGGAGAAAATAAAGAAATGCTTGAAGCTGCTGTTGCCGGAAGTGCCGGGAAAGTAAGCGTAGTTGGTGTTACGGTGTTAACAAGCGTATCAGGAGAAGATATTGATGCTGCTGGATTTCGTTCTGAATTTTCTTCAGATATATCACGGCTTGTAATGAATAGAGCAAAAATGGCTAAGGATGCGGGATGTGCCGGAATCGTGTGCTCTGGTCTTGAAGTTAAAATGATAAAAGAAAATTTTGGAAAAGGTTTTGTTGCCTTAACCCCTGGAATACGACCATCTTGGGAGGGTATGAACAAAGATGATCAGCGGCGCATAACTACTCCGGCCCAGGCAATTGAGAATGGATCAGATTATTTGATAATCGGCAGGCCCATAAGAGATGCAAAAAATCCTAAAGAAGCAGCCATTCATCTATCTGAAGATATAGAGGAAGCCCTTCACTCCCTATCCAATCCAAAAGCTGAGTGAAGGACACGAACCGCCAGTTCCGCGTACTTTTCTTCAATTACACATGATATCCTGATTTCTGAAGTGCTTATCAATCTGATATTAATATTTTCATTGGCGAGAGTAGAAAACATTTTTGATGCAACTCCTGAGTGACTCTTCATACCAACACCTGTAACAGATATTTTTGCGATATTTTCGGCAATTAATACCTCTTCTGCTCCAATTTTCTCAGCCACTTTTTTCGATATTTCTATCGCTCTGTTGAAGTCGGTTTTTGCAACCGTGAAAGTAAGGTCGGTCAGGCCTCCTGCCCGGGTGTTTTGAATTATCATGTCAACAAGGATGCCCGACTTTGCAATGGGAGAGAAAATTTTTGCAGCGATCCCCGGCTGATCGGGAACTTTTTTCAGGGTAATACGCGCTTCATTTTTATTACAGGTTATGCCGGATACTACAAGATGTTCCATATCAGAATCTTCATTAACAACCATGGTTCCCCCCTCCTCACTGAAAGATGATCTAACATGCACTGGGACATTATATTTTTTTGCAAATTCAACCGAACGAATCTGCAAGACCTTGGCGCCAAGGCTCGACATTTCCAGCATTTCGTCATAGGAAATTTTATCAAGTTTTCTTGCTTTCTTGCAAATATTCGGATCAGCAGTGTAAATTCCGTCAACGTCAGTATAAATTTCACATATATCGGCCTTGATTGCGGTGGCTATTGCTACGGCAGATGTGTCCGAGCCTCCTCGGCCAAGAGTCGTGATGTTTCCATCAGGGTCGCAGCCCTGGAATCCGGCAACAACCACGATGTTGTTTTTTTCAACAAGCTCTTTAATGCGGCCGGCTCCTATGTCAACAATACGTGCATTACCAAAATCGCGGTTTGTTAAAACTTCTGCCTGATATCCCAGCAATGATTTTGCAGGGTAGTTCATTGATTTTAATGTTATGGATAGAAGGGCTGCGGTTGTCTGTTCTCCTGTGGCAAGCAGAACATCAAGCTCACGCTTTTCGGGAGAGTCGGTAATCCGGCCGGCCATATCGAGAAGACCGTCTGTGGCGCCGGCCATGGCCGAAAGGACTACAACTACATTGTTTCCCCTGTCAAAGGTTTTTGCAACTCTATTCGCGACATAACGGATCCGCTCGAGATCAGCTACAGAGGTGCCGCCGTATTTTTGAACAATTAATCCCATCTCTTCTCCCTATAACTATTTAGTGTCTGAACGAAAAGTATTTTTTTCAATACTGGCAATAGTTTCAGCTTATTTACTTATGTGAAGATTTGTGAAAAAGCTTTTAGCCATTAGCTGTTAGCTCTTAGCCTGAGTGTGTTATCTCTTTGATTTTTTAAGCTAAAGGCTAATTGCTAAAAGCTAAGAATCTTCGATTTGAGAATAGCATCCAACTAACTATAATTTCAGGTGTTCTGACTTTTCGTCCAAGCACTATTTATAATCTTTCTTATCAAATTTTCCTCTCTAAGTCCATGCGCAGCTATACTGATTTTTCGTGATTCATTATTCAATATATCCATATGAATTGCCAAATATTCCGGAAGAAGATTTTTCGGAACTTTATCTGCCCATTCGATAGCTACAATTCCGTCACTGCGGAGTATTTCGTAAAGGCCGATATCCTCAAAATCAGCGTAATTTTCTATGCGATAAAGATCAACATGAAATAAATGATATCGACCGGGATATTCGTTTATCAAAGTGTAGGTTGGGCTTGTTATGTAATAATTATCCGGAACATCAAGACCTTTAGCTAAACCTTGAACAAATGTAGTTTTTCCGCTTCCAAGGTCGCCGGTTAAGGCCAAAACAGTTCCGGGCTCAAGGTGTTTTCCTGTTTTTTCCCCAAGAGCCCGGGTTTCATCAAGAGAATTGGTTATTATTTGGACCTGTTTGTTAATCATTAATTAAATGTTGTATCTGCCCTGGTATGGCGCTCATAACTTCTGTTGCCAGAAAACCAAAGGGAGCCATATTTTTTTGCAGCGTATCAGCGGCAGCTCCGTGTAAATAGACGCCCGCATGTGTGGCTGATTCAGGAGAATAACCCTGTGCAACAAAGCCTGCAATAATTCCGGTTAGCACATCCCCCATGCCGCCGGAAGCCATTCCCGGATTGCCGGTGGGGTTGATTAAGACTTTTCCATCAGGGTGAGCAATTACAGTTCTTGCTCCTTTAAGAACAACATGAACTTTAAATTTTTTTGCAAAATTCCTGGCGCAATTTATCCGATCATTCTGAATAAAGCTTACAGGCCTGCCTGTTAATCTTGACATTTCTCCAGGATGCGGGGTCAATATAACCGGGTGCTTCAAGTTTTTTAGTATATTGATGTTATCAATAAGGTTATTTAAACCGTCCGCATCAATTACAATCGGCAGACTGCATTCCTGAATAATCCGAATAACAAGATTTTTAGTGCCGGAAGCAGTTCCAAGTCCCGGCCCAACAGCAAGGCACTTTTTGCCGGCAATCAGATCCATAATTTCGTCAAATGCCGATTCATCAAGCATGCCGCCTTCGGCTTCCGGGAGAGGGCTCGTCATTACCTCAAGAACCTGGCTCTCTAAAACAGGGTTTAAACTTTTTGGTATTCCGAGAGTTACAAGTCCTGCACCTGAACGCATTGCCGATATTGCCGTCATGGCTGCTGCGCCGGTTTTGCCGGTCGAACCTGCAATAATTAAGAGATGGCCTGCATTGCCTTTATGGGCTTCAGGTGATCTTTTTTGCAGCGCAGCCCTGACCAGCTCAGATGTAAGAAGGAATTGTCTGGGCCCCACATTTTCAACAATATAGTTAGGTATGCCAATATTTACTATTTCGAGATTTCCGGTATAAGTTGCTCCGGGAAAGATTAAATGACCTGTTTTGGCAAATGCAAAGGTCGCTGTTGTATGTGCCTGGATGCATGTACCGCAAGGCTGCCCTGTGTCTGCATTAAGTCCGGATGGTATATCTACTGCAAAAACAGGTTTTTCTGAGCTGTTAATAAACTCGATAATTTTTCGGAAATATCCTTTGACATCCGATTTTAGTCCGGTACCTAATATGGCATCAATCCATATATCCTGATGAAGCATAGAAGTTTTGTGCTTTGAAAAAGATTTTTGATCCGGCATTTCTATTACAGGAATGTCGAGCGGGGCTAAAATGTTTAAGTTTTCAGCGGCATCACCTTTAACCACAGTTTTTTTGGCAAGGAGATATACGGTCACACTTACGCCTTTTTGAGAAAGGTATCGGGCCATTACAAAACCGTCTCCGCCGTTATTCCCGCGTCCGGCTACAATGCCGACCTTTTTGTTAATAAGACCTTTAAATTGTCTTAATAGTATTCGTGTTGCACCCAGGCCGGCATTTTCCATAAGGACTCTGCCGGGAAGACCATATGATTCAATGGTCTGTCTATCCATTTCCTGCATTTCACCAGCAGTTACAAGATACATGTTGTGCTCCATAGGTTTTAAAAACTCAGGCTTTAGGCTGAAGGTAGAAGGCTGAAGGCTTTTAGGGAAAAGACTCCCAGAAGCCAATATTTTATTAAAGCGGCTATAAATTTTGTCCTAAACATAGAGATTCATCTATTTCCTTCAGCCTTCCACCTTCTACCTTCAGCCTATTAACCTGAGTAATTCAAAGCTCTTTAATAAGCGCCGACATTTCCTTGACAGCTCTTTCCATTCCAACAAGCACGGCTCTTGAGACTATGCTGTGGCCTATGCTGAATTCATCAATTTCATGCAGGCCATTGAAAGCCTTTATAGTATTGTAACATATCCCATGACCGGCATTTATCTTTAGTTTCAGTTTGCGGGCCAGTTTAACAGCATCAACAATTTTGTCAAAAGCCTGATCCCTTTTTTGGGGTGTTGTTGCGTCACAAAAAGTTCCTGTATGAATTTCAACAGTTGAGGCATTTATCTTATGTGCGACTTTGATTTGTTCAGGTTCCGGATCTATAAAAATACTTACAGGAATACCGTTGTCCTGGAGTGAGCCAACGGTTTCGGCAACTGAGTTTTTGTGGACAAAGAGATCCAGTCCGCCTTCGGTTGTAAGCTCTTCCTTCTTTTCAGGTACGAGCGTCACAAGATCAGGCTTTATATCAAGAGCTATCCCAACCATTTCAGAAGTTGAAGCCATTTCAAGGATAAGTTTGGTCTGAACAACTTTTCGCAAAATCCTGACATCCCGGTCCTGTATGTGGCGCCTGTCTTTCCTCAAATGAACAACAATTCCATCAGCTCCGGCCAGTTCAGCCAGCACAGCCGCTGCCACAGGTTCCGGGTAGCTGACCCTCCTGGCTTCTCTTAAAGTAGCAACGTGATCAACATTTACAGCTAATCCTGCCATTATTGAACCTCCATATATTCGGTTGTCGGTTTACAGTTTACAGTTAACGGTTTTATGTTTTGATCAACCGTGAACCGTGAACCGTGAACTATTATATTTTTATATCAATTTCATAAGTTCTTCACTCTTTTTTTCCATCTTAAGAGCTTCTTGCTCCGTTGTTTCATGATCATAGCCAAACAGGTGAAGAATTCCGTGAATCAAAAGCTGTATAAAACGTTCTTCCATACTGATTCCCGCATTTACTCCTTCTTGATAAGCGGTTTCAACAGATATAACCACATCGCCCAACAATTGAGGCGAGATGTTTGCAAATTTGCCCTCCCGCATGGGGAAGGCTATAACATTGGTAGGGCCACATCGATTGAAATATTGTTTATTTAGAGCCTCTATCAGGAGATTATTAACGATCAGGATGGAAAGTTCTCCTTCAGGACAGTCCAAGGCGTTTAAGATGGCCTGAGCTTTTTTCCGTATCATTTCCGGAGAAACTTTGTAATTGTTTTGCCTGTTGTCTATCAGGACTTTCATCTTTAACCTTTCCATTGATAGAAGAGGATTTTTCAGGATAATCTATGCGGTGGTGATGTATTCCGCTTAATATTCCATTAAAAGTTTTCGCTATTTTATGCAAATCCTTTAATGTTAATTCGCAGTTATCAATCTGCCCATCAGAAAAAATTTTGTTTATAAGATTTTGCACAAGTCCCTGAATCCTTGATGGCGTGGGATTATCGAGAGTCCTTGAGGCAGCTTCAACAACATCTGCAAGCATAACAAGTCCGGCTTCCTTTGTTTGAGGTTTTGGGCCGGGGTATCTGAAATCATCAACATTTACAGCATGTTCGCCTTTTTGTTTCTTTGCTTTTTCGTAAAAGTAGGTGATCAGGCTTGTACCATGATGTTGCCTTATAGTGTCGGTTATTGCTTGGCCAAGTTTATTTTGTTTTGCCATCTCAACACCTTCTTTTACATGAGCAACTAATATATGTTTTGACATGGAAGGAGCGAGTTTGTGATGTTTGTTTTTGCCGTTTTTCTGGTTTTCGATAAAATACAAAGGCTTCTTTATTTTGCCGATATCGTGATAATAGCCGCAAGCTTTAGCAAGCAAAGGATTTGCACCTATTTCAACGGCAGCAGCTTCGACCATGTTACCCACAATAACGGAATGATGATAGGTGCCTGGAGCCTCTATCATTAGCCGGCGAAGAATCGGCCTTTCGAGATTTGCAAGTTCAAGAAGCGTAATATCTGTTGTATAACCAAATACTATTTCTACAAGAGGGGCGATGCCTGTTGTAACGATTCCGGCTATGATACCACCCATAAAGGCAAAAGCCCAGACCTCTATTATTTTGAAGCCTAAAAAGCCTGAAATATAGACAGCAATTGCTGTTGAAAGCACCACATTTAGTAATCCTATCTTTAATCCAGCCTTAATAAATACTTTGCGTTCCCTGCAATTCTGTAACCAGTAAGCCGCCATTGCGCTGTTAAGCAAAAAATAGATAAAAATTTCAAATCTGTTTTGAAAAATTACTGCTGTGCATGCAGCGGCCACCAGAGCAAAGGGTATTGCTATATTGAGGCCTATCAACAAACATATGGTCATGGCACCAGAGGCAATTGGAATACCGAAAATAATTGATGAAGGAGAAACTGCAAAAGTCAAACTTTGGGTCAGTGCTTCAGACAATGGTGTGGATAATCTGGCGAACAATAAAATAATTATAAGCATACATGCCAGAACCAGCAGGTTTTTATTATGATTACGTGCAAACCGGCTATTATGCTTAATGTGAAGAATGTAAGTTAAGACAAGCAGGCACAGCATTATCATAGCTGCACCGATACTAATTGACAGTATATGTTCTTTTTTTGTCTGGATCTGCAGATTTTTGAGCTTTAAAAGCTGAACTTTGGTTATTATTTCGCCTTCGCGAAGAAGCATTTCTCCTGTTTTTATTTTGTAAAGAACCGGCTTGATTTCAGCAGCAGCTCTTTTTTTTCGTTCTTCGGTTTCATTTGTGTTTAGAGTTATATTCGGCTGTATCAGCTTTTGGACAAAATCTACAATAAGGTTGACCAAATTATAGTTCATGTCTTTGAGCAGGGGCTGACCAATAACTCTTACCATTGTTTTTGCCTGGTCAGAACCATAGAATGATTTAAGATCATAAACGACTTTTTCAGTCTTTGTTTCAACATTCCTTAATATTATTCCTTTATCTGATTCTTTAAGAAGAATATCTTTGTTAATGACGACTCCATTATTTATTATCTCTGTTAGAATCCTGGAAATAAGATCGGCGATATTGCTTGAAAACTTTTCTTCTATAAAAATTTTATATGCATCATCGCTTACCGTGATGCCGATTGTTTCCTCAAAGCTCTCTTTGAGCTGCCAGAGTTTTTCATTTAATGATAACGGTTTTATCTCTTTGTTTGATGAAGCATTGCCTTGATTTTCTTTGTATGCTTCGAAAATATCGGCCATTTCAGCAAAAGCTTGTTTTACATTCCGGCTAAGTTTTACGCTAAGAGATGCATCGTTATCGTAAACAGTTAAAACCTCTTCAGCAGCCTTTTTACGGTTTTCCTCTGTAGCTTCTTCATCTTCAATAAGAAAATCTTTTGGCGCTTTAATATCTCTTTCAGCAACATCTCCTAATTTATAGGAATGTTTTGTTATTATAAGAGTTGGATAAAGGATAATGGTAAATATTATGGTAAAACCTATTAGAATGAACCATCTAATAGATTTGCTTGAAGCAAAAAAATTTCTAATTGCTTTATTATTTTTTTCTATATTCATATGGGATTTATTGTGTTATTTTTTTACTTGCTTCCAGCTCTTCATACGCATTAATAATTTTCTGAACTAATTTATGCCTGACCACATCTGTTTTTGAGAAAAAAACAAACTTTATTCCATCTATTCCCTGTAAAATATTTTTTGTCTCTATAAGTCCGGAAGGTTTATTAACCGGCAAGTCTGTCTGGGTGATATCGCCGGTTATTACGGTCTTGGAGTTAAAACCTATTCGAGTCAGGAACATCTTCATCTGTTCAGACGTTGTATTTTGCGCCTCATCTAAAATAATAAAGGCGTCATTTAAGGTTCTTCCACGCATAAAAGCAAGGGGTGCTACTTCTATAGCTCCTTGATGCATGAGATTGGAAACCTTTTCAAAGCGCATCATATCGTGAAGCGCATCATAAAGAGGTCTTAGATACGGATCAACCTTTTCCGCCAGGTCACCGGGCAAAAAACCCAGAGTCTCACCAGCTTCAACTGCCGGCCTCGTAAGAATTATTCGGTTTACCTGTTTTTTTGAAAGAGCTGAAACAGCCATAGCCATAGCCAAATATGTTTTACCTGTTCCCGCAGGCCCTATTCCAAAAACCATATCATAATTGCGGATAGCATCAATATATTCTTTTTGCGCACGATTTTTGGGTGTAATAAAGTGTTTTTTTGATGAAATGAACACTTTATCCAGAAAGATATCTTTAAGCTTGATATTATCATCAGAACAAAGAGCCCTTACCGCATAATCAATATCGCTGGGATAAACAGGAAGCTTTTCCTTTAAAAGGCCGTAAAGCTGATTTAGTATGTTTTTGGCCAGGTTTGTTGCAATGCTGTCGCCCTGAATAATAACAGTGCTGCCTCTTGCGTGGATCGTAATGCCTATAGCTTCTGCTATTCTTTTAAGATTACCGTTATGTTCGCCGAAAAGCTGTTTTGTCAGATCTATATCTGAGAAAGTCAGTTTTACCTGCTTATTACTTGAGATTTCATCCATAGCGCTTTTTTTATAACATATAGACTTTCACCTAAATTGAGCGATTTTTTACTCGATCTGCACCGGTCTCTTGCGCATAAAGGCTTCGCAAAACTCCTCGACATATCCGCGGGTATGCCTGCGGTTTTTGCAAATCCTTATGCATCAAGATCTCAGCACATATCTTCGCAAAAAATCGCTCAACTTAGGTTATAACTTCAGCCGGAAATAAAGTGAGCAAGATTGTATGGTAAAAAAATTAAAATTGGCAGCGCCAAAGGCGCATTCCTTAACTTTAGGCACTTTAATAT
>JAIVWD010000047.1:0-13923 GCA_049190315.1 Deltaproteobacteria bacterium
ACGGTAGAATACAAAGGAAGAGATGATAAATTTTTAAATAAACTCAAACAAATTTTTAAAGGAAGCGGTATAAGAGAAGCAACTTATAATTCAATTAAATCATCATACACAGATTTTATTGAAATATACAGAGATATGAAAAATCTGAATTCAAATCTGAATATAAGTGAAAATTTATTAGCTGAATTTAACAAGCGGTTTGAACATAATATTTTTAATTTAATTTCATTTCGCGTGGAAGATAAGTTTACAATTAACTATAATGACAAACCGTTAAAAGACCATTCTCTCGGACAAAGAGCAACAGCGCTGATACTATTCCTTCTTGCTCAAAAAGAGACTAATGTGTTGATAATTGATCAGCCGGAAGATGATTTGGATAACCAGACGATTTATGAAGATGTTATAAAGGCGATAAAATCTTTAAAAGGCAATATGCAGTTCGTTTTTGCAACACATAATGCGAATATTCCGGTTCTTGGCGACAGTGAAAAGATACTATCATGCAAATATTCGGAATCAAAAATTGAAGTTCATGATGGAACGATTGACAATTATGACACACAGAAACAAATTGTTACAATAATGGAAGGCGGAGAAGAAGCTTTCAACCGCCGTAAAAACATATATGAATTATGGAGTATAAAAAAATGAATGGCTTTGAGCTTCTTGATATTATTAATACCGGCGAAACAAGCAAGGTACAGTTTAAAGAAAAAATGCCGCATCCTGATAAAATCGCCGGTGAAATGATAGCTATGTCAAATTCTATGGGCGGCATAATTCTTTTTGGAGTGAAAGATAAAACCGGCGACATTGTTGGGCTTACATATGAGAATATCCAACAATACAGCAACATCATAAGTAATATTGCTACAGCTAATATTATTCCTGGTATTTATATAACTACGGAAGTTGTATCAATTGACAACAACGGTGGGAAAAAAGTCTTGGTTGTTTATGTGGATGAGGGAATTAATAAACCGTATAAAGACAAAAATGGTTATGTATTCGTTAAACAAGGCCCGGATAAAAGAAGGGTTACCGACAATGCGGAAATGATTCGTCTTTATCAGGGGGGGAGTCATTTATTAGCTGATGAAATGGAAGTTTTTGACACCTCAATAAGTGATATAGATGAAGATAAGTTCAGGGATTTTTTTCAAAAAGAGTTTGGTAGATCAATAAGAGAAAAGGGGTTGAGTTTTGAACAGGCTTTAAAAGCAAAAAAGGTATTAAGAAATGATAAGCTGACATTGGCTGGATTATTATTTTTTGGCAAAGCGCCGCAAAGCTTTAAACCTGCCTTTTGTATAAAAACAGTGTCTTTTTTCGGAAATAAAATTTCAGGAAAAGATTATAGAAGCAAACCAGATGACCTGATCGGTACGGTTCCTGATTTATTTAAAAAGGGAATGGACTTTTTTTCAAGCAATCTGAAACATTCACAACAGGGACAAGACTTTAACCGCCCTGGAATTCTTGAAATTTCAAAAATTGCTCTTGAAGAACTGTTAATAAACGCGCTTGTTCACAGGGATTATTTGAAAAATGCACCTATCAGGCTAATGATATTTGATAACAGAATAGAAATAATTAGTCCTGGGAAATTACCAAACAGCCTGACCGTTGAGGACATAAAATATGGAAATCCTGTAATTAGAAACAATCAATTAGTTGCCTTCAGTCAGCGAACAATGCCTTTCAGTGGTCTTGGATCCGGCATAAGACGATCGTTAGACGAACAGCCGAATATTGAATTTACAAATGATGCTGACGGAGAACAGTTTATTGTAATAATCCCCAGGCCCGGAGATGATGAGTGAAACTCCATTTTGATCCCAACCAGCAGTACCAGCTCGATGCTGTAAAATCCATAATAGATCTTTTTGAAGGCCAGCCTTTAAACCAGGGGGATTTTGGCTTTTCAATCTCTGAAAACGGTCAGCTTTTTAATGAAAATGGAGTCGGCAACAAAATTGATATTTCTAAAGAGCGGATTTTAAGCAACCTGCGGAAAATTCAGAAAAAAAACGGGCTTAACGATATTGCCGAAAAACTGGACGGGATGCATTTTTCCGTTGAAATGGAGACCGGCACGGGAAAAACTTATGTCTATATCAGAACGATATATGAGCTGAATAAAAAGTATGGTTTTAAAAAATTTGTTATAGTTGTTCCGAGTGTGGCCATCCGTGAAGGTGTCCTTAAAAATCTTGAAATTACCTTTGATCATTTTCAGAACCTTTATGACAGAACCCCTGTAAATTATGATGTGTATGATTCCAGAAAAGTTTCCAGTCTCAGGGGATTTGCCTCAAACAATGCGATCCAGATTCTGGTTATAAATATTGATTCATTTGCAAAGGATGAAAATGTTATCAACAGGCCCAATGACAAACTTACAGGCAAAGAGCCGATTGAATTCATTCAAAGCACAAGACCGCTTGTAATTGTTGACGAGCCCCAGAATATGGAAACCGAGATCAGGAAAAAGGCCATTGAAAACCTGAACTATTCCTGCACTCTTCGTTATTCTGCAACTCACACCAATCAGTATAATCTTATATACAGCCTTGATCCGGTAAAAGCATACGATCTTGGGCTGGTTAAACAGATTGAAGTGGACTCCATTGTAACTGAAAACGATTTTAATGACGCTTTTATCAGGCTTGAAATAGTATCTGCCACAAAAACACGGACATCTGCCAGACTTTCCATTGATGTAAATACAAACGATGGCGTGAAAAGAAAAACCGTTACTGCAAAAGTCGGGGATGACCTTTATAAACTTTCCAAAAACAGGGAAATTTACAGGCAGGGTTATATTATAAACGGCATAGATGTGGGATCGGAATTTATTTCTCTGTCAAATGGCGAGGATCTTTTTGTGGGCGACTCACAGGGCGGCATGACTGATGAAGTAATGAAGTTCCAGATTGAAAAAACCGTTAAGGAACACTTTATCAAGGAAAAGAAATATAAGGATAAAGGGATTAAAGTCCTTTCCCTGTTCTTTATAGACAGGGTTGCCAACTACCGGCAGTATGATGAGAGCGGAAATTTGGTGCATGGAAAATTTGCAAGATGGTTTGAGGAATCATTCAAGGCAATCAGCTCTAAATCGGCATACAAGGGGCTGATACCTTTTTCTGTTGAAGATGTTCATAATGGATATTTTTCACAGGATAAAAAAGGTAAGTTCAAGGATACTCAAAAAGCGGCAAAATCACAGGCCGACATTGACACTTTTAAACTGATAATGAAGGATAAGGAACGGCTGCTTAGCACTGATGAGCCGTTAAGGTTTATATTCAGCCATTCCGCACTGCGCGAAGGCTGGGACAGCCCGAATGTTTTTCAGATCTGCACATTGAATGAAACCCGTTCTGATTTGAAGAAAAGGCAGGAAATAGGAAGAGGCTTAAGGCTTGCGGTTGACCAGTCCGGTCTGAGAATCCAGAATCCCGTGATAAACAAACTGACTGTTATTGCGAATGAAAGTTATGAAGACTTTGCAAAACAGCTTCAAAATGAAATAGAAAATGAGTGCGGAGTCTCATTCAAAGGTAGAATTAAAAACAGGAAAAAGAGAAAAAAGGTAAAGTACCGCAAGGGGTTTGAACTTGATGAGAATTTCAAAAAACTCTGGGATAAAATAAAACACCGCACAAAATACAAGGTCATTTATGAGACCGGCGAGCTTGTTGATAAAGCGTCAAGAGCAATCAGAAACATGCCTGAAATAAAAAAGGCGGTTATTAAATCCACAAAAACATCTGTAAAATTTGATGAGGACGGCATTATCAGCGATGTTGTTTCAAGCTATTCAACTCTCTGGGACAAGGCTTTTCAAATTCCTGACGTGCCGGCATATATTCAAAGCAGGACGGGTTTAACCCGCTCAACCATCCTGCGAATACTTATCGAATCAGGCAGGCTTGATAATGTCCTTATCAATCCCCAGTTGTTTCTTGATAATGCGGTTGCTCAAATAAAAGAAGTCCTAAACGAAATTATTATTGACGGTATCAAATATGAAAAAATCGGAAATGTTGAATATGAAATGCGGCTTTTCGAGGATTATGAAATTCATGTTAACGACATGACATTTTATACTTCTCAAAAAGAAAAAACAATATTTGGCAACATGGTGCCTCTTGACTCACACGTTGAATATCAGTTTGCAAAAGAGTGCGAAATCCGTGAAGATGTTCAATTCTATTTCAAACTCCCGTTCTGGTTTAAAATAAAAACTCCTATAGGAAACTATACTCCTGACTGGGCGCTTATAAAGAAAAACGAGAAAACTGTCTATTTTGTAGCGGAAACCAAATCTGAAAATCAGGAGCTGAAAGACAGCGAGAAGAGAAAAATCAAATGCGGCAAAGCGCATTTTGATGAATTTGAAGGCGTTGAATACAGGCAGGTTGTGAAAGTTTCGGATCTGGATTAAAATATTTTTTTGTATAAAAACCTTTTTCACCCTGGATTAGGATGAAAATTACGGCTTCACCGATGAAAAACTCGACTTCATAATCAAATACGATATCAAATACGAAGATAGACAAGGAATTGGGAGCATAAAATAAATTGCTCAAAATTTAAGCGTTGTTAAAACAGCCGAACATTAGGAGCAAAAAGATTATATCTTTTGATCCATAGGCTGCAAGTTTTCTCAATAAACCCACCGCTGGATTTTTATCAATTTTGTTGTAAACTTTTACCTTGACAGACAACCAGTATGTTAGTATATCGCTAACATACTGGAGGTAATTAAGGTGTTGTTGACCCTGCGAAATACAGCTTTAATTGAAGAGTTTGACTATAATTTTATTAAACATGCGCTGTACAGGTACAAGAATCCGCGTGTAAAAACAAATGATCTTCTGAAAAAGGGTGAAATAATCCGGGTAAAGAAGGGGCTTTACGTGTTTGGCCCCAAATTGGCACGGGAACCTTTCTCAAAGGAAACTCTGGCAAATCTGATTTATGGCCCCTCTTATATTTCTCTTGAGTACGCCCTTTCTTTTTACGGTCTGATTCCTGAACGTATAGAGACAGTTACCAGTGTAACAAACAAGAGAAAAAAGTTTTTTAACACACCGGTTGGCATTTTTTCTTACAGGTATATAAATCCCTTTATTTACCCTTATGGCATAACCATTTATGAAGTGGACAAACATCATTCAATTTTAATCGCAACAAAAGAAAAGGCGCTTGCAGATATACTCTATTTTTCAGATAAGATAAGCGATAAGGTTCAAATGGAAAAATATCTATTTGAGGATTTGAGATTAAACAGAAAAGAACTTATTGATTTCAATTTGAAAAAAGTTAAAAAGCTGGCAGGGCTCTACAGGCACAATGTTAGTATTTTTAGCAATCTTCTGAGGAGCATGAAATGAATGATGCTGTGCAGGCAATGCTTGATCGATATAATTGCCAAAGCATAAATGACTATGAAAATGCGCTAAAGGAAATTATTCAGGAAATAGCCCTGCTTGGACTGTGGCGCTCAAAATTTTTTGAGAAAGCAGCTTTTTATGGCGGGTCTGCGTTAAGAATACTGTATGGACTGGATCGATTTTCCGAAGATCTGGATTTTTCACTTTTAGAAAAGAATGAGAGTTTTTCAATTGTAAAGTACTGCAAGGCGGTTGAGGATGAATTGAAGAGTTTTGGCTTTACTGTAGAAGTCGAAGAAAAAAATAAAAAGCGCGAAACAAATATAGACGCTGCCTTTATTAAGGCAGGAACATTGAAGAATATGATCATTATCGATACCCCGCAATCTGTCAGGAAAAAAATGCATTTGGGAAAGGTAATGAAAATAAAGCTGGAAGTTGATACAAAGCCTCCAGGGGACTTTAATACTGAAGCTAAATATCTTATTCGGCCTGTACCTTTTTCTGTTAACACCTATATCCCGCCACATCTTTTTGCCGGAAAAATGCATGCAATATTGTGCAGATCCTGGGGCAAAAGAGTTAAGGGTCGAGACTGGTATGATCTTGTCTGGTATGTGGGGAGGGAGGTGCCTGTTGGCCTGAAACATCTTGAGAGTAGAATGAAGCAGACCGGACATCTTGAAGCAGATGCATCTCTAACAAAAGATATTTTGAAGCAAATGCTTCAAGAAAGGATTATATCCACAGACTTCAATAATGCCAAAAATGATGTTAAGAATTTATTGAAAGATCCATCATCACTTGAACTCTGGTCTGACGAGTTTTTCAGTTCTGTATGCGATAAAATTAAAACAGTCTAAGAACGGGAACGAAATAACTTCCCCAAGTAAGCGCATAGATTTGGGTCAAATTTGTTCCCGAAAAACATTTTACTTTTGCTCCAGTATTTTGCCCCTCGTACTGATGACCAGCTCTTTTATGGGTATATTCTTCCCTGCTGCCTCCATGCCCTTTTTGACAATCATGGGCAAGCCGGAGCAGCATGGAACTTCCATGACAACGGATAGAACACTTTTTATATCCGCAGTTTTAAAGATATCTGCAAACTTTTCGACGTATTCCTGAATATCGTCAAATTTCGGGCATCCTATCATAACAACCCTGCCTTTGAGTAAATCCTTGTGTAAAGTCGGAATGGCGACACCGCAACAATCCGCCAGCACAAGAAGATCTGCGCCTTTTAAAAACGGCGCTGTTGCAGGTATCAGCCGTATCTGAATCGGCCAGTGAGAAAGGGCGGATTCACTATCTTCAAAGCCGGCTGGTATATTTGCTTCCCGGCATGATGAAGCCGGTACAAATGTCTGGATATTAGTTGATGGACACCCGCAGGCCAATACCGGCTGTTGCTTTTGTTTTGCCGCTTCTTTTTCTGCCAGATATTTTTCTACTGCCTCTTCGTCAAATTTCTCGGCTTCACGTTCGACAATCCTGAGGGCGCCATTGGGGCATTCGCCGATACATGCCCCAAGACCGTCACAAAGATTATCCGAAACCATCTTTGCCTTGCCGTCAACAATCTGCAATGATCCTTCTGCACAGCCCGGCACACACTGGCCGCAGCCATCACATAATTCTTCATCAATTTCTATGATTTTGCGTAGTCTTTTCATCGGCTGCTCCTTTAAATATTATCAATCACGCTTTTTTATTTTCCTGCCATCATTGCCTCGATATCGGCCTCCACGGTATCAATCGGTTTGATATCAAATTTTTCCACCAGAACCTTGAGAACATTTGGAGAAATAAATGCCGGCAAGGTGGGCCCAAGACGAATACCTTTAACCCCTAAAAAAAGAAGCGCCAAAAGAACCGCCACGGCCTTTTGCTCATACCACCCGATATCAAAAGAGATCGGAAGATCGTTAATATCATCCAGCTCAAAGACCTCTTTGAGCTTCAATGCAATAACCACAAGAGAATAACAGTCGTTACACTGACCTGCGTCGAGAACCCTTGGAATCCCGTTGATATCTCCGAGATCAAGCTTATTGTATCGATATTTTGCACAACCGGCGGTTAAAATCACTGTATCTTTCGGCAGCGCCCTGGCAACTTCGGTAAAATAGTTTCGAGATTTGTGCCTGCCGTCACAGCCTGCCATAACGATAAAGCGCTTGATAGCTCCGGATTTTATTGCATCAACTACCTTATCAGCCAGTGCAAGTACCTGGTTATGGGCAAAACCTCCCACAATCTTGCCGGTTTCAAGTTCTGTCGGCGCATCACATTTTTTTGCAAGTTCGATAATTTCCGAGAAGTTCTTTGAGCCGCCTTCAGGCCTGTCCGAAATATGTTTTACACCCGGATAACCGGTCATTCCGGTAGTAAAAATTCTGTTTTGATAGGTATTGTTCTTTTTTATGGGGATAATACAGTTTGTAGTCATAAGGATAGGACCCTTAAAGGATTCAAACTCCTTGTTCTGGTGCCACCATGAACCACCGTAGTTGCCCATTAAATGATCATATTTTTTAAATGCCGGGTAGTAATTGGCGGGAAGCATTTCGCCGTGTGTATATACATCCACACCAGTACCTTTGGTTTGTTTTAAAAGCTCTTCCATATCTTTAAGGTCATGACCGCTGATCAAAATCCCTGGATTTTTTCCAACACCGATATTTACTTCCGTGATTTCGGGGTTGCCATAAGCAGTCGTATTTGCTTCATCCAGCAATGCCATCGTATTTACCGCAATCTCTCCGGCTTTTATTACAAGCGCAACCATATCGTCCACGGACAAATCTTTTGTGGTGGATGCAAGAGCTTCCATTAGAAAATCATAAATCTCTTCTTTTTCAAATCCCAAAATAGCGGCATGATCCGCATAAGCGGCAACCCCCTTTAAACCGATGATTAAAAGCTCCCTTAAAGATCGAACATCTTCATCCTTAGTTGAAAGAACGCCCACTGATTTGGCTTTTTCATGAAACTGGGCATCATCATCAGAAAACCATGTTGCACAATCATGCAGCTTCTCATCAAAATCTTTTCCATATTTTCCCTTGTATGCAGCCAAGAAATTCTCTTTAAGCGCATCCCTGCGTTTTAATGCCTCTTTAATCATGGCAATAAACCGGTCATCATCCCAGTTGGCGTTGGTGATGGTTGTAAAAAGGCCCTGCGCAACAAACAACCCGGTTTTTCTGTCCAGGGTTCCGAGTTCTTTTGTCTTTTCACCATAAACGGCAATACCCCTTAACGCATAGATTAAAAGATCCTGCAAGTTTGCGGTATCTTCCGGTTTCCCGCAAACACCTTTTACCGTACAGCCCTTGTTCTTTGCTGTCTCCTGACATTGAAAACAAAACATAATCTTCCTCCTTAAGCTGTTTTTTTAACGAATCATTTCCTGTTTTTATGCACATGTTACACATAAAACAAGCTCGATGCCTTGACTTAAATCAAAAAAAGGTGCTATTTTTAAAAAAAGATAACTTATGAAAAACATATTAGAAATAATCGCCGACACATCCCTTTTTAACGGCCTGCCTGAAAACCAGATAAACGAGATAGTAAGGATAGCAGTTGAAAAAAGATATGGCAAAGGAGAAATAATCTTTTTAGAGGGTGATGAGGGAAACGGATTTTATGTGGTTGCAGACGGCAAGGTTAAAATCTTTAAAGCCTCAATAGACGGCAAAGAACAGATCCTTCACATTTACGGGCCGGGAAACCCTTTTGGTGAAGTCCCTGTCTTTTCAGGGAAAGAATTCCCTGCAAATGCTCAGGCTATGTTAAAAAGCCATCTCCTTTTTTTCCCAAGAACCGCATTTGTTGAACTTATTACCACAAACCCATCCCTGGCCATGAACATGCTTGCAGTTCTTTCCATGCGGCTTAGAGAATTTACAGTTCAGATTGAAAATCTTTCTTTAAAAGAGGTGCCCGGCCGCCTGTCTTCTTATCTAATTTATCTTGCCGAGGAGCAAAAATCAGGGACTAATATTTTCCTGCCGATTTCAAAGGGACAACTTGCCAGCCTTCTTGGGACTATACCTGAAACTTTATCACGAATTTTTGCAAAAATGAGCGGCCGTAATTTAATCGAAATAAATGGCCGGAAAATAAAGCTCTTAGATCGCAGCAGCCTGGAAGATCTGGCAGAACACGGAAAGCTTTAGTCTGTATGATACCGAACCGGAAAGAAAGGAAAAAATTTAATCAGATTGTCCGACGGATGCCCATCTCTGAGTAACCAGCAACCCATCAGCCATCCGTCATTAATCCTTTAGAATCTATTTTCACCTCAAGCATGCAGGATTCTTCTCTTTCTGAAAGAATAGATTCCCACACTCTCTCTAACCTTGCAATATCTTCGATTTCACCTATTGCCCATATGCAGCCGCCTCCTCCTGCACCGGTGAATCTTGCACCGCAATTATTCTCAACTGCCGAATCGACAAGCTTTTCACCCATTGAATCAAGAACTTCAGGTGTCATCTTTTTCCTTAAAGCCACTTCTCCGTTCATTGATTCGGCTGCATATTTAAAATCGCGCTGAGTTAAAGCATCAACAAATCTATGTGTATAAGCAATTATCTCTACCCAGCGTTCCCGGTATCTTCCTGAAAGAAACTGCCTTACCCACTTGTTGTTAATATCCTTTGATACATGCGGAATCCCGCAATAGGCTAATAAAAGATGTTTCTCAAATTTCTTGAAAGTTTTTTTCCGGCAAACAGCTTTCTTTCTGAAACAAGGGCCTTTAATTCCATCAAGCCAATACCATACGTTAACTCCTCCATAAGCAGCAGCCAGTTGATCCTGAAGACCGCAAGGCACGCCTGCAACACTTCCCTCAATAGCATGTGCAAGCATGGCTGTATGCTTTCTTGACAAAAGGCTGCCCGTGCCAATTTTTTCAAAGACCCTCGAAAACGCACCAACAAGAGCGACCGCTGCTGAAGAAGATCCCCCAAGTGCGCTTCTGGGTGGTGAGGAAGATTCAATCTGAATATGAACTCCTTCAACCCCGAAATAGGCTGCAATTGCAAACATCAACCCAAGAGGATGATCAAAAGGAACTGTATCTAGTGGATATTCAACACTTTTAAAGCCTTTTGAAGATACCTTTACCATACCTTTATTATAAGCGGAAAGACAAACCCTCGTCCTTAAGTCCAATGCTATGTTAAATGTGCAAGGGGAAAAATGCCTGAGCGGATAATGAAAAGTACTGATATCCAGGGTTCCGCCCATGTCAATCCTGCATGGCGCAGATACCTCAATATGCTCTGTTTCAAGTATATTTCTCAGATCATTATACATAATAAGTAACCGTTTACGGTTGTCGGTTTACAGTTTACGGTTTTTTCAATGAACTATGCAACAATTCAAGCATTTTAACCGTGAACTGTAAACTGTTAACCGTAAACTGTTAGTTGCTTCTTATCTGCCTCAGGAATTTCAAGCTCCGGGGCTCCATCCCCAGATGATAAGGCACAAACGCCTCTAAAAATTTCAACCCTTCACTTAAAGCTGTTTTTGTAAATCTAATTCTTCCCGCCTTTTTTAAATCACCGCTTTCGACCCATAGTAACTGTTTTATCGTTCCCCTGGAAAGATATATTTTGCCTGACTTGGCAGAAGAACATCTGTCACAAACAAGACAGCCTTTAACAATATCAAAAGCGATTTTACCTTTCCTGATCTCTTCTACCTCGATTAGGCAGTTGCCGCATCGAGTCAAATCAGGACAAAAACCGGATAGTTTCATAAATCTAATCTGAAAAATTATACTCAGGGCATCCTGGGATATATAACCAAGATCTAATTCTCCAAGAAGGTGCTGAAAAAGTTGATATGTTTGAACCTGTTTTTTACCATCTTCCATCCACACATTAATCAATTCAGCCCAGTAGCTGGCATATGCGATTTTATTTATATCTGTTCTGATTTTTGAAAACGGCTGTTTTAATGCTGCCTCCTGTAGAACAGGTAATCCTTTGCCGCGACCGGAACTGCAAACTACTTCCAAAACAGAAAATGGTTCGAGGACTCCTGAAAATCTTTTAACACTCTTTTTTGCCGACTTTGCAATTGCTGAAATTTTTCCTCTATTTAACGTAAAAAAATTAATTATTAAATCATAGTCGCCAAAATCAATACGACGGAGAACAATAGCGGGCGTAGAAAAACTTGACATTTATTAAATACCAAGAAGGGTTGTGGCTATCTGAAAATAGAAAAATACGCTGATAATGTCGACAGATGTTGTTACAAAAGGACTGGAAGCTACGGCAGGATCTATATTTATCTTTGCAAAAGCCATCGGTACCATAGAGCCTAACAGGGCAGCAAGAGACATGGAGCAGATGACGGAAAGTCCAACGGACAGCGCAAGTGCCACGGTATCATAACGAAATTGAGCCACCATACCAATAAGAAAACCATATATCACGCCCAGAATAAAACCGACGGATAGTTGCTTAAAAACTACAGACCAGATATCTCTTACATTGAGCTGCCCTGTTGCAAGACCACGTACAACAATAGAGGAAGACTGGGTGCCGACATTACCACCCATATTCATGATTACCGGTATAAATGCCGCAAGATAAGCAATCTTGCTCAAGCTGTCTTCAAAATGACAAATAATAAAAAATGCAATTATACCACCAACACAGCTTGCAAATAACCAGGGCAAACGACTCCGCGTGCTTTTAAGAACAGACTGCGTTTCGATAAATTCCTCACCTGCCCCGGCCATTTTCAATATATCCTGTGTAGCCTCATCTCTGATAATATCAATAATATCATCGACGGTAACTATACCAACCAGCGTGTTTGTTCCATCTACAACAGGAACGGCCAGGATATCATAACGGGCAACTATCTTAGCCACCTCCTCCTGATCCATTCCTGTCTCAACGGAAAAAACATCAGTTGTCATAAATTGTTTAAGAGGAGATTCGGGAGGAACTACGACTAACTGTCTTAATGAACTTACACCGACAAGCCTGCCATGATCATCCACAACATAAAGATAAAAAGGCATCTCAACATCCAGATGTTCTTTCTGCAGCGACTCGATTGCCTGTTTTGCGGTTGTGTCCTCCTTCAAGGCAATAAAATCCGGAACCATGATACCGCCGGCCGTATCATCACCATATCGCAGTAAGTCTTCAACCTCTTCAGATCCCTCTTTTTTCATCTTCTCGAGGATGGCATCAGACTTTTCCTCAGGCAGTCGTCCTATTATGTCGGCAACATCATCTGTGGGCATGTGGTCCAGGATCTCGACAATTTCGTCCAAATCCATGTCTTCTATGAGATTAGAGAAGATATCTTCATCAAGCTCGCTGAAAAGGGCACCCTTTTGCTGTGCGTCCTTTATCATATCAAAGAGCTTGCGCTGGTTAAGAAGCGATAAAGAACGGAACACAACAGACATGTCAGCCGCATGTGTCTTGTCTACAATCTTGCGGAGATGAGTTGTAGCATCTCTTCTCAACAATCTTTTGATGCTTTCAACAAGTATTTTATTGCGTTCACTCAGCATTATTCTTTACCAGGACTTTGTTATGATCTTCTTTTCGCGACGTTATTAAAAAAGCATGCTTAATAGCCAAACCCAAAAAATTACTATCCGATATTTCTGCTAATCCATGTTCAACGTGCATTGCCTTGTGTATAGCTTTCAGTGCCGCATCATTTTTATCGAGGATTATAAGACGAGATAACATAAGTAATTCTTTGTCAGATAATACTTTTCGAATTTCTTCAATTATAATATTGATTGAAGCCTTTTTATCAGCTATTGCCCAGTCAGCTGAAATTAATAGATCCCATTTGTTAGGGGAGTCTTCTCTTAAAAACAGCGCAAATAATTCAAATTGACCTTTCGACTCACTAAGGCTTTTTTCTACATTTTGAAGTTTTTCTATTTGCTCTCTCATCATAATTGTTTTATAAGCTCCTTTGCAGAATCCAGCATGTCTTTGGCATCAGCCTCTTGAACATTTCCAATTGGTTTATAACGTGCTTCTGGATTCCATTGCGCAACAATAGACCATTCTGTCATATACTTTAATTTCACCTTGTCCTCTAATCCTGTCAAGTGAAGAAGCACATCAAGGTCATGCGTTTTAAATGTACTGTACTTACCACTAGTCGGATATTCATCCCACTGAAGGGTTCTGCATATTCTTGCTTTTAAACCAAGTTCAATCGCATACCCACACAAGTAGACGGAGCCATCAAAACGTGAAGCCTCCAACAAAACTTCAGCATCTTTTAATCGTGCTTGAACAATTTTCTCTATTTCCGTTTTCTGCATATATGTACTCAATTGTTTGCTGGTTCATATACCTTGGAAGGTCATAAATTGCGTTTTTTCCGGTGAGTAATGAGCATCAAGAGCAAGGCGCGAAGGTGCGGAATAGCTCGCTATTCCAAGCCTGAGCAACACATGTCCGCTTTTCCCTTCAATTTTTACTGGCTTGCAATT
>JAIVWD010000048.1:0-13813 GCA_049190315.1 Deltaproteobacteria bacterium
ATGGAACCGGCACAAAGTATGTGGGTAGCGCAGATAAGGGCTGGTACCGCTTTCTGTCAGGACATATGGGTGGGAGTGGGACTGGCGTTGCGGGGATTGAGCATAGCGGCTGGGGGCCCAGTGACGCTCAGGCCGGCAGCATCAATCACAATGAGTATTTAGGGGTTGATGTAGGCAAGACTGGCACCACTTCTCTCTCAGCTACAAATAAAAGCATGACCGCGTTTTGCTGTGGCTGTCACGGGAATTTCCACGTACAACAAGACTATAGCGGAAACTGGATCAGGCATCCATCAGATGCGGTAATACCGACTACTGGAGAGTATGCTGCTATGACCACGAGTTACGATCCTACTATTCCTCTGGCCAGATCCGCATCAGCCCTGGCAACTCTTGGCAATGATCCAAGTGTTTTGGTTGCCACCGGCGCCGACATGGTCATGTGTCTTTCGTGCCACAGGCCCCACGGAAGCGGTTATGATGATATGTTGAGGTTTGATTATACCAAGATGCTGGCTGGTGCAGGAGGAGACTGGCTCGGCAAAGGCTGTTTTCATTGCCATACTGATAAAGATTAGCAATCTCTAACTTACATACTTACGAGGAAAAGGGGACGAAAAAAAGTCCCCTTTTCTTGTGGCTGGATGGCGTGCATATATGCAGCGGAGGCGAATACAAGCACCGGACTTGGAACCAGGGCTTGTTGTCACAGGAAACCAGAAAGTCAACTTCTCTGCCTTTTTGAATCACTTAAAAAACAACAGCCGAACCACACTAAAGGTGATTCGGCTGTATCTATTATAAATAACGCTTTTAATAACTTTCATCCTCTACCGTATTATGTAGAAGAGGTTGATTATCATCGGAGATTAACTAATTTACAGGTAAATTATGAGCTATGCCATGGCAATCGCCGCACTTGGCTGTATCCTGCATCATCATTTTTGAATGAGGCATTCCGTGGCATTCGCTGCATAGCGGTATTCTCTTATGTGCTGAATGACATTCCGAACACTTAACATCGGTGTGCTTGGTGTAATTATTCTGCAGTAAGCCATATGCCTGATCATGGCAGCCTGCGCAAATAATATTTGACGTTTCCTTCTCGCTATAGGTTATCTTAGCGGGCATATGAACAGGGTGACAACTCATACAACCATTATCATCCATCTCAAAGCCAGGGCTGTGGGATTCATGGCATTCATTACATTTGGGTATATAGCCATGTTTTACGTGATGACAATCCGAACATGCAACCTCTGTTGTATGTCTGCTGACATTATCGGTAATCTGTTTGGTCTCTTTTGTATGACAAGACATGCAGGCATTATTGCTTAACGCTGCACCGGGAATAATCAGTGGCGCATGAGGGTCCGTATGACATGAAGCACAATCCACTAATGGAGTTTGTTTTGTACCCTCGCCGTGAAATACCCCGTGACAGGTTTCACATTTCGGTATGGCTGTCTCATATGGACGCTTTTTGGGGTTAAAAACATGGAACTCCTTATGACAGTCAACACATTCTATCTGATGTTTTCCACCAGCATCTTTAATTCGGTCAAATACACCGATATGGCACTGTGCACACTCAGCTACTGAATGAAGAGGCTGAGGCTGAATATCATATAGCTTGGCGACCTTTTTCTTTTCTTTCTTGGCCACATCGGTTGTTGCCGTTTCCTCACCTCCAACAGACGCTGTCACTGCGGCCTTCTGACATCCCACGGCAACAAGAAATAGTGCTGCAATAGCTATAACGCTAAAAGCTATGACTCCCTTTTTTACACTCTTCATCTACATCACCTCCATTAATTTTTCAAATCATGGGCTATACCATGGCATTGCCCGCATACAGGATATTTCTTTAACATCTTACTCGGATGGGGTTGGCCATGGGGTATCTTACATGAAATACATGACGGAACCATCTTGTGAATATCTCTATGACAATAGACGCATGATAAATCCTTATGCTTGGTTGTATTATTATTCAACAACGTATATGCCTCGCCGTGACAGGCGGCACAGTAATGCGAAGGTGTTTCCTGATCATAAGCTATAACAAGTGGCATATGTACGGGATGGCATGAAAGGCAAGCTTCAAAATTCATATCTTCGGTGTGTTTTTCATGGCATTCCATACATTCTGGAACATATCGGTGCTTTGTATGACATTCATTACATGCCAGGTCGGTATGGGCGCTGGGCTTTTCTTTTACTTCAAGTCCTTGCTTTTCATGGCATGTCAGGCAGGGAGCTGACACTTCGCCTTCTATTTTTAAATCCATAGGAGCATGGGTGTCTGAATGACATGATCCGCAATTTTCAAGAGTATAATGAGGACTATCGCTATGACATACACTGCACTCAGGAATAGCGTTTTTACCGTCAGGCGGGTGCTCTGTATGGCAATCCAGACAGCCGACTTCTGTTTTATGCTTATTCCCGCTGGCAGCTATTGTCGCAGGTTGTTTTTCGTGACATTTAATACAATCAGAATCCGAAAGCGAGTAGCCTTCCTGGTTTGCTGCCAATACGCCGGAGCTGTATAGAATCAACACCAATAACGAAAATAAAATTCCTGTTTTCTTTCTCATATCTTCCTCGCTTTACAGTTGAATGGGGATGATGACGATACTCAAAATTTACTAAAACGCCCAAAATATTAAGAAAATTATTGGTCTCAAGCAGTGAACCAATAGCATCACAAATTATCTTATGTCAAGTTTTTTCTTGCCTATCTCAACGAAATCATTCCATATGACCGCTTGATAATTCTGGAACTCCTTCCACATGACGGCCTGATCATTCGGTACCTATCTCTCCTAACCCATAAAGACTAACTATAAATCCATATCTGCGGTCACTTTCGTTCTCATCTTCGTAAAAACACCTGATAGACCAGCACTGTGATTCATATAAAAACCCAATAATTGTTCTTATATCTCTACCATCATATAAATTACGTTCATATTCACCAAATACTTCAAGGCTGTCTGACATCTTTAAATTAATATTATAATAAATAGACTCACTTGAATCAAATGCATATCTGTGTTCAACAAACAACCTGTCCCCTCGATAATCCGATAAAGCTACTGCAACATTACGAGTTAGAAAAGAGTTTTCATATTGGCACCATTTTGCATCAGCCTGCAAAGACAAATATTTTGCAGGTAAAAGCTCAAGTTCAGCGTAAATGGGAGAAAACGGCTCAAAATTGTCGTCCCTTGCCTCACCAATGTCATAACTCTGTTCTATCAAGAAACGGCAGAACTCATTATAATTATAACTTACCGGCTCATCATTTTCTTCATCCTCAGCCCCTTCCATTTTCTCTTCCGCACTTTCCTTTGATCTTGAGGTAAAAGTGTTTGTAATTGAATAGGTAATCAGGTTGTTTTTCTCAATAGTGTCCGGATATTCTTCCTGGTCCTGCTCAGGTGTGTAATCATAAATAATTTGTGGCTTAATTGAATGTTTGATTCTGTCTAAGTTCTTTCCATTTATATTGTATATCTTATAAATTTCAGTAAATAGATCCAGTTTTATGTCATAAATCTGCCTGTTCAACATCTTATTTGTTTCTACTGTCTCATCTGAGTAGTCATCAACATACCAGGCCGTCTCTCTGACGCCGAAAGATGGCTCAAAAGTAAAATAACTTCCGAAACTATAAGGAAGATAAACTCTTGGATGCAAATCCAGGCGATGGAGCCTGTTTCCATCCTTACTGTAAGAGTACGTATATTCAGAATCAAAATCCACATAAAAAGGTGTTTCATATATTTTCTGTTTTGATGCATCAAACTCGATCAGCGGCAGTTGTTGTAAAGTTGTATCCATACCCCCCTGACGTCGATTAATGACATTATCATACCATCTCAACTCTGCATTAAGGCTATATTGTGACCAGATCTTGTTAAGGCTCAAACTGTTTACCCTTGTGGAATCATCATATTCATCAAGCTCTCTGCCAAAATTATCAGAATAATAAGTACTTGTTTCTTTAAAGCCTGTATATCCATTTTTGAATTCATGCAGGTAATCATGGTCACTGATAATATCAATATCCAGTTTTGCAAAAAAACCAAAAGGCATGGCCTGATCATGCTTCCATCTGAACCAGTAGCGGTCGGTATTGGGTCGCAACACGCTATCCGATCTATAACCCCATTCCCTACTGGATTCCAAAATGCCTGTTTCCTCAAAGTGTTGGGTACCGTCATCAACTTTTCTATCTTTCAAAAAGTCGTACATCATAGTCCCTTTAGAATCATTGTCTAAAACATACCTGTATTCAAAAGCAACTTTGTCTCCACGACGCCCCATGTGGTATAAATAAAAGGTTGCATCCGAGCTTTCATTTATAGCCCAGTAAAAAGGCTGATTATATTCCTCCCATTTTCGCTCTGAATATCCAATTTGTGGCGGCAGTAAACCTGACTGGCGTTTTTGTTTGGCTGGAAAAACAAGAAAAGGAGTATAAAGAAGAGGCATTTTTTTTACCCAAAGAGCTGCATGACTGATAAAACCATAACCTTCCAGCGTAACTTTCAGATTTCTTCCAGTAATTTTCCATGGCGGGCTTTCACCGTCACATGACGTCAGGCTGGCTTTATCAACAAAATAGCTGTTTTCCCCCAGCTTTTTTATCTTATTACCCTTTATGTAAAAATGGTTTTCTTTAAGAAATACAGTTCCATTATAGATTGTCCCGATCTCGGCCTCCAAATCCATTTCCATGCGGTCACCGATTAAAACATCCTCCCCTGCTGTCATTATCACGTGACCAACTGCGAGAACCTCCATGGTATTGTAATTAAAACGGACAAAATCAGCAGTCAGTTTCCTGCCTTTTTTTGTTATGACCGCATTGCCTTTTGCAACATATTGATCTGTTTTATGGTCGTAGCTCATTTCGTCCGCAGCGATATGCCAAGGTTCTGCAGAATCATCCTCGAAGAATTTCTCCTGAATTTCAGCGCAAACACAAACAGGAATGGCAGCCAAAATAATAAGCAGGACAGACAGGCGAGCTATAATGTGAGCCGCCTGCCCGATTCTACATCTTGCTCGATAACCGGGCATAAAAATCATAAAACAGATTGCGGATATGAAACGGGAGTTTTGGAAGTGATTCATGTTATAAAAAGAAAGGGCAATTAAATCCATTCAATACGACTATCAAAATCTTTTCTTTCAACAATTTCTCCTATAATATAGGCCTTTTCTCCCATAGCATTAAGTCTTTCAAACGCATCCTGGGCAACCTCTTCAGGCAATACAGCTATCATGCCGAGACCATTATTAAAAGTACGCAGCATTTCTTTTTCAGATATCTTACCGGCCTGCTGTAAAAATGGAAAAACAGGAGGAATATCCCAGCTTCCCTTTCTTATAACAACATTACAGGATTCAGGTATGATTCGAAGGATATTATCGCCAATACCTCCACCTGTTATATGTGCAAGACCCAGGACAGGGAGATCTCTGTAAATACGATAAATAGCATCTGAATATATTTTCGTTGGAATAATCAGTTCTTCTCCCAGACTTTTGCCTAACTCAGGCACATGGTCATCAATTTTTAACTTTAAAACATCAAAGCATATCTTGCGTACAAGTGAATATCCATTACTGTGAAGCCCGCTTGATGCAATACCAATAAGTTTATTGCCTGCGCGAATCTCGGAACCATCAATAATTTTACTGTTATCTACGATTCCTACAGCAAAACCAGCCAGATCATATTCGTTATCTCTGTAAAATCCAGGCATTTCAGCAGTTTCACCACCTATTAGTGCGCATACAGCCTGTCTGCAACCCTCAGCGATTCCCTTTAGGATTTCAGTTACAGCATCTGTTTTCAGTTTGCCTGTTGAAAGATAATCAAGAAAGAAAAGCGGTTTTGCCCCCTGAACAGCAATGTCATTAACGCACATGGCAACAAGATCAATACCAACTGTATCGTGTTTGCCCATCATAAAAGCAATTTTAAGTTTGGTGCCGACACCGTCTGTCGAGCTAACAAGAACCGGCTTTTCCATACCGGCAATATTGAGCGCAAAAAGCCCCCCAAACCCCCCTATTTCACCAATAACGCCGGTTCTGGGGGTTTGTTCCGCTATTTCTTTAATTTTATTGACCAGGGCATTCGCTTTGTCTATATCTACCCCTGCATCAGCGTAAGTAAGAGAATCAGTCATATAAATCTCCCTAAATTACTATCATCTAAGCCTTATAAAACTTGAAAACTAAATTGAATCAGCTTAAAAGTCAAAACAATTTTTTTGACATAAATTGCTTATTATGTAACAGTTCAGCCTTTAAGGCACAAAGACAAAGAAGAGAGCTAAACTATTACCTTTATAAAGGGCTGTCGGTATGAAAAAAATAAATATAGGCTTACTCGGTTGCGGTACAGTTGGTACAGGTACTGCAAAAATTCTTATTGAAAGCAAAGATCTTATAAGTTCACGGGTTGGAACTGCTCTGAATCTGAAACATATTGCCGACATAGATATTAATAGAGACAGAGGAATAAAATTCAATGAGGGCGTTCTGACCACTGATGCTTCAGGAGTTGTTGACGATCCGGAAATTGACATTATTATCGAGCTGATTGGAGGAGAAGGAATTGCAAAGGACTTAATTTTAAGAGCCATTAATAACGGAAAGCATGTCGTTACTGCAAATAAAGCACTTCTTGCAAGCCACGGCAATGCCATATTCAAGGCAGCAGATGAAAAAGGTGTTGATCTTGCCTTTGAAGCAAGTGTTGGCGGGTGTATACCGATTATCAAAACTTTGCGTGAGAGTCTGGTCGGAAACCGGATTAATTCAATGATCGGTATTTTAAACGGTACATGCAATTATATCCTTTCAAAAATTACAGATGACAAAAGCACCTTTAAAAACGCTCTGTCCGAAGCACAAGCGAACGGATTTGCGGAGGCAGATCCAGCCCTGGATGTGGAGGGCATTGACACAGCTCACAAATTAGCCATATTGTCATCACTTGCCTATGGAATGGAAATCAATCTTAACGATATTTATATTGAAGGAATTTCTGAAATTACCCCCCTTGATATTGAGTTCGCCGGACAGTTTGGATACAGGATAAAACTCCTTGCGATCAGCAAAAACAGGGGGAATAAAGTCGAAACAAGAGTACACCCCACCATGATTCCCTTTGACAATCTTCTTTCCAATGTCAACGGCGCGTTAAATGCAATTGCAGTGTCCGGCGACGCGGTGGGTAATATAATGCTTTACGGGCATGGAGCAGGCATGATGCCTACTGCCAGCGCTGTAGTCGGCGATACTGTTGATCTTGCACGTAACCTTTTATCCGGCGCCAGGAAAAGAGTCCCTTTGCTTTCATACCAAATGGAAAACATTAAAAAAATTCCTGTTATGCCTGTTGACGAAATCCTTACTAACTATTATTTCAGGTTCTCGGTACTGGATCAGCCCAGCGTACTTTCGAAGATATCAGGCATTTTAGGCAATCATGGCATCAGTATTAAGTCTGTCCATCAGAAAGGACGAAAATCAAAAGGTCCGGTTCCTATCATCATACTAACGCATCTCGCCAGAGAAGCCGGCGTAAAAAAAGCTTTGTCTGAAATTGCTTCTCTTGAGATTGTAAAAGACAAACCGGTTCTCATACGAATCGAGGATGAAAACAGTCAAGATTAATGTAATAACGGTTCACGGTTAACAGTTTACAGTTCACGGTTAAAATGTTTCCTTGCATAGTTCATTGAAAAAAGTGTTAGCTGTAAACCGACAACCGTAAACCGACAACCGTAAACCGTTGAACCGTTAGGTAAAAATATGTATATTGTCTGCTCAGATCTGGAAGGAGTTCTTGTCCCTGAAATATGGATAAATGTAGCCAAAAAGACCGGCATTAAGGAACTTGAACTGACTACGCGTGATATATCTGATTATGATGTATTAATGAAAAAACGTCTGGCAATTTTAGATAAAAACGGCCTGAAGATAAACGATATTAAAAAGGTTATAGATTCCATGGAACCGCTTGAAGGTGCAGTGGAATTTCTTGAGTGGCTCCGATCATGCGTCCCGGTAATAATTGCTTCAGATACATTTGTTCAATTCGCAGGACCTTTAATGAAAAAACTTGGATGGCCGACACTTTTTTGTAATTCTTTGCAAATAGATTCTGACGGCTCAATTAATGGGTACACCCTGCGCCAGAAAGACGGCAAGCGGCAGGCGATATTATCTCTAAGAAACCTTAATTACAAAACAATAGCTGTCGGCGACTCATATAACGATGTTTCCATGCTCAAAGAAGCTGACACAGGCATTTTTTTCCGGCCGCCGGATAATATAAAAAATGAGTTCCCCGAACTCACTGCATCATATTCATATGAAGAGTTAAAAAATATTATCCAAAGAATTATTACAGCTACGCAGGTGGATAGGCTGAAGGCTGAAGGCTGAAGGCTGAAGGGCTTTTAGGAATAAATCATGCGCGATCACACAAAACTTAAGGCATTGGGGTCATTGAGGGAACTGCATTATCAGCTAAGTTTGTCAAAGCGCTTGGGCTTTTTGAGCAAAGGTCTTAAATGGCTTAATTCGAGCGTTGCAAGATGATTGATATACTCCAGCCTTCTACCTTCAGCCTATACACCTACATTATTTAAAACATTATGATAACCCATAAAATAACATACCGTGTAATTTACGGTGATACGGATAAGATGGGTGTTGCCTATTATTCAAATTACTTGCGCTGGTTTGAAATGGGTCGCACAGAATTTTTCAGATATCTGGGACTTACTTACAAAGAAATTGAAGAAAGGGGAATTTTTCTGCCTGTCTCAGAGGTCTATTGCAAGTATTTATACTCTGCACATTACGATGATGTTCTGATAATAGAAACTTCTTTAGACACAAGCGTTAAAGCTGGTATGAAGTTTAATTATCTCATATTAAATGAACAAGGAAATACAATACTTGCAAAAGGAAAAACCAGGCATGCCTTTACTGACCGCAACGGCCGGGTGGTTCGTCCTCCTGAACTTTTAATGGAACTTATTGCAAAAAATAACCAAAATACTTAAATTTATAAATTATGATAACAAAATTCAATAAATGCAAAATCCTCGTTGTCGGAGATTTGATGATCGATGAATATTTATGGGGAGATGTTGACCGGATATCACCTGAAGCACCTGTCCAGGTAGTATCGGTCAAAAATGAAAATTATACATTAGGCGGGTCCGGCAATGTTGTAAATAATCTTGTTGAACTTGGCGCAAAAGTGTCAGTGATAGGTATAACCGGCACTGACAGGCACGGCAACCTGTTGCTGAAAAAGTTAAATAAACTGGGGGTCGATACAACAGGCGTTGTTCAGGAACCCGACAGGCCAACTACAAGGAAAACAAGAATTATTGCCGCAAATCAGCATGTGCTCAGAATAGACAGGGAAACAAAAAGAGAAATATCAGCCAAAACTTTTGAACTCCTTGCAGGATTTATTGAAGAAAAAATCTCCTCAACTGATCTGGTTCTGATTTCCGATTACGGGAAAGGACTTATAACAAATTCCTTGCTTTCAAAACTGATCAAATCTGCTGAAAAGCACAATAAAATAACGATTGCTGATCCAAAAGGGCTCGATTTTTCAAAATATGCAGGAGTATCTTTGCTTACACCAAACAGAAAAGAAGCAGCGCTTGCCGCTGGAACTGAAATTTCAGATGAATCAGCTCTCATAAAAGCAGGAAATAAAATCCTTGATACTGTTAGCATAGATAACCTGCTTATCACATGCGGCAAGGACGGGATGGTTCTGTTTGAAAGGAACAAAGAAGCTTATAAAATCAGTGCAAAAGCCAGACAGGTCTATGACGTTTCAGGAGCAGGAGATACTGTACTCGCTGTTATAGGGCTCGCATTGGCATCAGGAGCATCATTAAAAGACAGCGCAGCCATAGCAAACACCGCTGCCGGAATTGTCGTAGGCAAAGTTGGAACCGCCACTGTTTCAAGCAAAGAACTTGCCTCAGCTTTAACGCCCTGTTCTGATTACACTATATTTAAACAAAAAACATTAACGGAACTTGAATCATTAACAAAGGAATTGAAAAAAAACGGCAAAAAAATTGTTTTGACTAACGGCTGTTTTGACCTGTTACACGCGGGCCATATCATGCTTTTTTCTGCTTCAAAACAGCTTGGTGACATTCTTATAGTTGCCATTGACGATGATGATTCAGTGAGATCGCTTAAAGGGCCGGGAAGACCTGTAATTTGTGAAAGTGAGCGTGTCAGAGTGCTTGGCGCACTTGACAGCATTGATTATGTTATAGTCTTTTCTTCAAACGAACTTGAAAAACTCATTCAAATCATACAGCCCGACATACTGACAAAGGGCAGCAATTATAGTTCCGAAGAAGTTTTTGGACACGAACTTGTCGAACAATATGGCGGAAGAGTTGCCCTTATCCCTGTAATAAAAAACATTTCATCGACCACTATAATTAACAATATCAAGAGAGACCTTTGAAAAACAATGCAAGACTTCTCAATAAATACAGAACGAACCCGCTGGTGATAAAATATAAAAGAGCTGACTGTTTGAGCATTTTAGTGAGCCTTAAGAAAAAACAGCGCATAAGATAATTTATACTTAAAAAGAGTTGGCCACTGTTTTTTTCTTTAGGCTCACTTAGATGCGAGTTTCAGATATTTTATATTTTATCACCAGCGGGTTCGTCTTTTAGCATGAAATTCACCAGAACTTTTTGAAAAGTTACAACAATGCAAAACAATATGTTATTTTTGCAGGAAAACCCGCAAGGCATATTTTTCAAGGTCTTTGTTCAACCAAAGTCTTCAAAAAATATGATCACGGGAATTTACGGTGATGCAATTAAAATCAAGCTCACAGCTCCTCCGGTAGATGGCGCCGCCAACAAAATGTGCATTAAATTTCTTGCAAAATGTTTTAAAGTTCCAAAGACATCATTAGAAATAATATCCGGGCACACCAGCCGAACTAAGTACGTGCTTTATAAGCAAAAACATAATAATAAAGACAGACGGGAAGACATTGAGCGTTTCAAGAAGGTGTTTGAAAAGTTATTAAATACTAAAAAAACAGCTTGACATTCTTTCTTAATCTATCTATTAAACCTTTTTTATTGATGCGGGGTGGAGCAGTCTGGTAGCTCGTCGGGCTCATAACCCGAAGGTCAGAGGTTCAAATCCTCTCCCCGCTACCAGGATGATATCAAGGGCTTAGATAATTTTCTAAGCCCTTTTTTTGTTTTCCAGCCTTAAATTCTTCCGAGAGAATATTATAAAACAAGTCACGGATGTTCCCTATGGCCCATCTCAATGCCCTTGTTCGCTTTTGATTATTATTTCAAATTGTTCTGCTTCTTGGAATCCTGATTACGCTTGTAAGGGAAGAATACGGGCTCGCAACTTCTTTTGGTCAACAGTTACTATAGCACCGTCTTTGAGGTGCTTCTCAAACTGGCGAAGCGCTGAAACTACAAGCAGTCCAAGGTGTTCGGGAGTCACGTCTTGGGTACGAACTTGAATTACACTTGGACAATCAGCTTTCGTGGCAGCAAGTATGGTTCCAAAGTCCAGATCATGCGTGAAAACGACATATCCATTGTACCTGGCATATTCCAGAATTTCATAATCCGGAGCGTCTGGCCGGCCAATACTGGACCAGTGGGCCGCCTCCATGCCCGCTTTTCTTAGTACGGACACCCACTTCGGGGAAAGATTCATGTCTATCAACAGCTTCATGCCGATGCCAAAACGAGTGGAACGTCGATTTCTTCGACACGCCATGCGGCATAAGCGAGTGCCTCGTCAATGTCTTTTGCTTCCAGGTAGGGATATAATTTCAAAATTTTCCCCTTGGTGTGTCCTGAGGCAACAAGGCCGACGATCATTCCCACAGTTACACGCATGCCACGAATACAGGGCTTCCCTCCCATGATATCGGGATCGAAGGTGATTCTGGTTAACGGTATCATTTCAGACCTCCACTGATAAATTTTTACCCTGCAATAACTATACTGTGTTGCACTTCTTACTGCAAGTTTTTCCTTTTTTCGGAAACAGGACGCCGAACTCAGCAGCAGATAGGGCAACTCGGACTTTCGAACACCCACAGCCGCCGCGCCCTGGCTGGCTGCTGAAGTGACTTGTTCTACCTTTCTCTTCCTTCTCGAACAATATTCACTATTTCTTGCGTCGTAATATTCGCTTTAATCGAAGGGACATCTAAAGGTGAAGAAGCGATTTTTTCCGGAACCAACGCGAAAGTTCGCCCGTCTTTTCTTCGGATTAGTACTTTTCCAGTATTTTCAGCCTGTTCAAGAACTATAGCGAGCTTTTGTCGGGCTTCTGAATATGTATAAACTTGCATTTTAGACCTCCATGGTTTCGACTTTGAAATTTTGAGCAGCTTTCTTTAGCTTTCGATCCAAAGTCAATAGCGGTGCTTTATGTTTAATAGCACAATCCAGGAAATAGGCATCGTATGCATACATGTTGGCTTGTTTGGATATTTTTAAGGCATTAACAAAGTCTGGTTTAATATACCGAAGAGGGATACTATCGAAAATTACAAGGCCCTTCCGGGCTTCCTCAAGTGTCAACCTGTTCTGTTTAAACATAGCCGAGAAGGCATTGCCAATTTCCCATGGAATAGAACCAGGCCCAATGAGTGTATTTCCAGTAGTAAATTCAACAATCCTATTACGTTCAGGTTCACCAACAATAACCGCAATCAATGCAGATGTATCAATTACAACATCCATGTTACCTCCAGAATATGTATTTATGACAATTGTACAATAGTGAGTTTGTTTGTCAAGTATCAAGAGGTAGAACACGCCCTTAACCAGCGGGCCTTTTTTCAGCCCGTCTGGTTCGAGGGCTTGTTATACCGCTGCGCAAGCATCAGTACCAGATCTCCATTCGTAGACCACGAGAGTCAACCTCTGGACGTGGTGGCAGCCGCTCGGCCTGATTGTTGAATATTCGTTGTGCCGTCCACAAAGCGGCAAACGCATCATTAATATCGTCATGGCCGTAGTGATTCCCGTTGATATCATCATTTTGTTGCAGATGATTGAGCACTTCAAGGCGTCGTTCCGGCCAAACCGCATCGATCAACCGTTCTCGCGATCGCCGACCTTCGGGCGATGACTTCTTGTGCTGCATCACATTTGCGCCGTTCCATGCCCAGAAACTGATTTCTGGATGTATTTCAAAACACCAACGTTGATGCAACGGTGTAATCGCGCGATCCAGGTTGATAATCTTGGAATAGATTTGCCATTCTTGAACCGTGACACCGCGACCGATGATCGTCGAAGCGGCAATCCTTGACGGTGCAAATAAAGCAGCACGTGTGGGCGCATAGAAAACACACATGTGCCGGTTGCATAGGCGATCCTTTGCAAGCTCGTCACAACGGCGAACACCGGATTCAGTTAATCCGATCGGCATGTCGATAGCCAACACAGACATTTGCGTGTAGTATGCAATCAGTTCACTGGCGGTTGGGAAGATGTTCGCCTTACAATCGTTGGTGTCAGTGTCCAAGGTGACGCAAAGCCACCCGCCGGGGCACCCGTCCACACCAGCTATCTGAGTCATGATTCATCCTGTAAATGTTGCGGCATAACACTTTAAATGTTAAGAAATAAATCAATGATATTTGATATTAATAGATTATTTCTTGATTTCAATTGTATATAAATATGACCTTGTTTTTCATGAAAAAGCA
>JAIVWD010000049.1:0-13789 GCA_049190315.1 Deltaproteobacteria bacterium
AAAGAAATGCAGTCATCATGGCCGTTGTCGTGAGGAAGGGCTTTTGATTGCCCTGTTAAATGGTAATAAAATAATAGACTACTCACAAAAAACAGCAATTCAATTCCCAAGTATTCAACGACGCTACAAAAAATTGGCCATACCTGAAGTCATGGAAAAGAAAAGAGCTGTTTCCTGATTTAAAACGGTTCTCAAAATTATATTTCGTATATTGTGGTATTCAAGCGACTACTTTGATAATTTTGAGAACCGCTTTAACCATTGCGAAATGCTGCAATAACAAGCCTCTCATATCCTCGACCGGAAAATTACATGCAGTCACAAGTCTTCGCTGTTTATTCAGTAAAATTACAACTACGCAAAGACGGTATGAGCCATAAAGCCGAAAATTTACCCAAGGTCATGTTGCGCCTTGCCAGGTTCTATGATACATTGGTAGCCCTTTTTGCAATATGAAAAAACAGGAGAATACCGATGCCTTTTCCAGTAATAAAAGGAAAAAAGCAAATATACTTATAAGGATTATCTTAACTGGCCGGATGACGAAAGATGGGAACTGATAAACGGAATTGCTTATGATATGGCGCTGGCTCCATCAAGAACACATCAAAAAATCTCAAGGGAATTGCTAACAATATTCCGACATCTTTCATAAAGGCCAAAAAGTAGTTTACACTTATTTAAAACAAGAAAAATCTCACGCAAAGGCGCAAAATTTTTCCAGCAATTTCCGACCGGAAACGTAACTTCTCAATAAGTTCTGGCACCAAACGTCATTCCCGTGAAAACGGGAATCCAGAAAATCCGAAAAAGCACTGGATTCCCGCCTTCGCGAGAATGACGATAAAAATTTTTAAAAAGTTGCCAGAGGTTATTGAGAAGTTACCCGGAAACAATTTAACTGTTGGCATTTACAGCAATTAGTAAGACCTGGAATTACCAAAACTTCTCTTCATTTCCCTTCTTTACGTCTTTGCGCCTTGGCGTGAGGTTCTTCAAAAGTGTAAACCGATAAATGAAGGATGCCCAATATTCAATACATTTCTGTCCGGAAAAAAATGTGAGGTATACAATGCTCCATTTGATGTTCGTTTACCCGAATCGAATGAAAGTGATAATGAGATAATAACTGTTGTGCAGCCTGGGGACAGAACTGTTATGGTTTTTATGTTGGAACAAAATGCAGGATATCGAAAATCTGAGTAAGTCGTGCTTATGTGTACGTCGTCGAAGATTTTGACTGATAACGCACGTCAATTACCACCGCCAGAGGCGGTGGCTTGTTAAAGGAAAATATCTTTTTTATATTTTTGGCTCAGCGGCAAAGCCGCTTCGCTAAAGGTGCGGGCTTCGCCCGCGCTAACCACCACCAGAGATGGTGGCTTACAAGTTAGTAAAATTATTTATCTGAAAGTCTATAACTCGTAGAAAAGCTTCCTTCGATTATAGCCTTGTCCTTTGTGTTTTTGGTAAAGATAATTGCGCCTGAGATAGTTCCACTACTGTTTCTATGCGAACAATCCTCTTGTCCATATCAATAGTATGCGACTCTAAACGCTCAATATTTTTGTTTAACCGTTTCACTTCATCAGTGAGCTTAAGTATATCTATTAATAAATCTTTCCATCCCCCCATTAAACAGCTCCCACAGCTAATTTCTTTAAAGTTTTATCTAAATTTTTTCTGGTTTTACGAGTATCGGTAATAGCTTCCTTGACCCTTGTTGAAACCAATTCTAATAATTCGAACTCTTCCATGTCGGTTGGAACGTCAGGGTTGTACGCGGTGATAGCATTACGTACCATTTCCGCTGCCGAAGTGTTTCTTTTCTTGGCTAAAAACTCTATCTTCTTAATCTGCCCAGGAGAAATCAAAAATTGTTTCCTGACTAATTTTTCAGCAACTTGCATATGTTAGCCTCCTATTATTAATAAGTACCGTACTTATACACACACACAACAATATACACAAGTTATTTTTTGAAGTAACCATATTCAATATTCTGATCACATTTATCGGTTCGAGGTGATCCGGAAGCGCTTCGGAGTGGCCAGGCAAAGGCGGTGAGGTGGCAACAAACCGGCTCGAAGACCAAGAGCTTGCCGTCCTTTCTCTCCATCTTCTCCAAATTTGCCTGGTTTATGTGAACACGCTGATGTTTCAACAGGTTCCCTCCGAGCCTGTTTGGCGAATAAAGTGGACCCCATGTCAAGACCGATTTTTAGTTTTTTTTAGTTACATATTTCAAAAAAATAGACCTGTTGAATCCAAAAAATATATCTCTAAAATGCTTCTCCTTTCTTGTTTTTTAAATAAATCTCCCGGCATCCTGTTTATTTTTTTAAAAATAAATTTCCTTGGGAACTTAAAGATTGAAAATTGACTATTGAAGGAATCCTATAATCCCTCAAAAGCAGGATAAGGAGGTCTTGACCGTGGTGTGCCGCTCTTGCCTTCAATTGAAATTATAAGCGCTGTCTCTTCACCACATACAAAGGCGCCGGCTCCTTTATTTATCGCTATTCGGAAATCCTCCCCTCCCCCGCAGGCCTGAGGCAAATACTGTTTCCACTATTTCTGCCGGAGTCATAGCACTTAAGGCTTTGCATAAAGCAGAATATCCATCTGCTGCAATATAGTCTTCAATATCAGTTGGGTCTATCTTGCCGCTGTTTTTTCTGTTTTTTATATAAAGGAAGCTCTTCTTCTGTTTTTGTATATTCCTTTGTTCTGATTTCAATAAATTCGAAGCACGAAGCTCGAAATCCGACACGAAGTGAAGCATCAGCGCTCAACAAATACGAATGACCAAAATTCAAAATTTCAAACATGGAGCGCCATAGATATTGCATAAGTGCTTGACATATTTTGGTCATTTGATATTCGAAATTAGATATTGTTTCGAGTTGCGATATTCGGATTTTGAGGTCCCCACAAACTCTAAATATTAGCACTTTAGCACTGACTTTGACGTTTTCCTGTTTGAAATTGTCTCGAACATAACAGGATGCTTTTTTTGTGGTACGAGAATTTTTATATTGATTTACCGTTTTCACCATACAGTTTAACAGATCTTCTCTTTACCAAAAAAAATGGTTGATATTGAAGCTGAGAAAATGTGCCCAAAAACCGTTGAAATTTTGAAACTGAATGATTAAGGAGATCTCATGAACATCATCAGATATGTTGTCATCCTTTTAGCGTTGTTTTATTTCGGTTTTACAAACAACCCAACATATGCGGCGGAAAAAGCGGAAACCGTCACTCTTCAGCTCATATGGAAAAACCAGTTTCAATTTGCGGGCTACTATGTAGCTAAAGAATTGGGTTTTTATAACGATGTCGGCCTGGATGTCACCATAAAAGAATATGAATCCGACATTGATGTTACCCAGGATGTACTTTCGCAAAAAGCTCATTTTGGTGTAGGCAGATGCGCTCTTATTCTACAAAGTATGGAAGGAAAAGAGGTTTATCTCCTGTCCGCTATCTTCCAGCATTCACCGTTTATGCTGTTGGCAAAAAAGCGGGATGATCTGAAACAGGTCTCTGATTTGAAGGGTAAACGGATTATGGTTACCGACGATATGGTGAGGATGGCTTCCCTTACCGCTATGTTGTCATCTAATGGAATAAAGTCTGACAGTTACACTTCGCAAAAGCACACCTTTAGCACCGATGATCTGATTTCCGGTAAAACCGACGCTGTTGCCGCTTACATTTCCAATGAGCCCTATCAGATGGAAAAACAGGGGATAGATTATACGATCTTTTCACCTGCAAACCATGGGTTTGATTTTTATAGTGACATATTGTTTACCTCGCAGGAACTTTATAAAGACAACCCGGAATTGGTCAAACGATTTTACCAGGCCAGTCTTCAAGGATGGGCGTATGCTTTTTCTCATATAGATGAAACTGTTAATTTGATTCTTGAAAAATATAACACCCAGAATCGAAGCAAAGATGCGCTGCTTTTTGAAGCTAACACACTTAAGACGTTAGCCTATGATAAAGATGTACCGCTGGGAAACATCAATAAAAACCGGATTGCTCAAATTGCCCAGGTATATCGTCTAATAGGGCTTACGCATCAACCTCTGAAAACTGACAACCTGATCCTTGAGGATACACCGTCCGTTGCACTTACGCCTGAAGAAAAGGCTTGGCTTGATAAACATCCGGTGGTCAGAGCACGGATCGGGAACACCCCGCCCTTGCATTTCTTTGATGGAAAATCTCGCGGAATTTCCGTTGCTTATCTGAATCTAATAGCCAAGCGCGCCGGCTTCACGGTCCAATATGTTACCGACATACCCTGGTCCAAGGCACTGGATGACATTAAAAACCATGAAACAATAGACTTGCTCCTCACGGCCAGGGTGACCCCGGAGCGCCGGAACCATATGGCGTTTACAAAAGACTATCTTCTCATGCCATGGGTCATTTTTACACAGAAAGACAGCTCCATTGGTTCAATGGAAGATTTGATGGATAAGACGGTTTCGGTAGAACGGGATTATGTCATGCATAAAAAACTTGCGGCCGAGTATCCCGATATAAAACTTCTGGTAAAAGGAACATCCTGGGAAGCCATCGAAGCCGTTGCCACCGGAAAGGCGGACGCGTACATCGGAAACTTGACAACAGGGGTGTATATTATCAGGCAGAACAATTTGAACAATGTCAAAGTCGCTGCCTCGACACCTTTTGGCAACCACGACCAGGCCATGGCCATACGGGATGACTGGCCGGAGCTGGCCGGGATTATTAACAAAGGCCTGGCTGCCATCAGCGGGAAGGAGCGCAACGAAATCCTGACCGAATATATGGGTATACTCTCAATAGAGGGGGCCAAAACAGCGCAGACCCTGATAGCACTGACGCCCGAAGAGCGCGCCTGGATTTCGAAGCACAGAGTGCTTCGAATGGGAGCCGACCCAGCATGGCCGCCTTATGATTTTGTAGATGGTGCAGGAGAGCACAGAGGTGTTGTTGCGGATGTGCTTGCGTTGCTGAGCAAACGTCTGGATCTTTCGTTCGATCTTGTTCCCGGCCTGACATGGGTAGGGGTACTTGAGGCGGCCCGCGAACGCCGGTTGGATATTGTTTCCGCTCTGACGGTAACTCCGGAAAGGGAAAAATACCTGAGGTTCAGCAATCCCCTGGCCCGCGCTCCCTGGGTTATTGTGACGGAAAAAGATTTCCGGCCTGTAAAAAATCTGGGGGACATGACCAGGGACAAAGTGGCCATGGCAAAAGACTATGCCATTATCGAACTGAGCCGCAAGGCATTTCCTGACCTTTCTATCCATACTGTGGAATCGCCTCTGGCCGGGCTCAAAGCAATCATGAGCCATCAAATGGATGCCTATGTGGGCAACCTGGGCGTGGTCAGTTATTTGATCCAGCAAAACGGGTTGACAAATTTAAGAATCGCCGCTACCGCCGGCGTGAAAGTACAGCCTTTCGCCATCGGTATCGGTGTTCGATCGGACTGGCCTGAATTGGTTCGCATCCTGAACAAAGGTCTGGAATCCATATCCCGGGAGGAGATGAGTGTCATTTACAAAAGATGGATTCCTGTGGATATGAGCAGTATCCAGCCAAAAGGGGAAATCCCCATATCTTTTGGCCGGCTGATTGGATACGGCGTGGTGATTTTCCTGATCATCATTCTGATTGCCTGGCTCATTTTCAAAAAAAGCAGCAAGATGGGTATCGCAGCAGGTTTCGGCTCGGCCCGGTTCCGACTGATTGTCCTGGCCAGTCTGACCTTCTTCATCATCGTTATTCTTTTGATCGGATGGTTCTCGCTGTCTCGAATCAAATCTGATATTTTGCAGGATGTGGGGAAAAATCTCAGAGGCAACCTGTTGATAGCGAAAAAAGGACTCGGTCTTTGGGAGGTTGGAAGAAAAGCATTCATGAAGCATATCGGAGACGAACCAAAACTGGTGGCGCTCACCGAGCAATTGCTAAAAGCACCGCCTGATCGTAAGACGTTGGCGGCCTCGGAAGCATTGCAGAAGTTCCGGAACTATTTCAAAGAAAACAAAAATATCTTTCCTAATATTGGCTTTTTCATCATCAGTCCCGAGAACATCACTATCGGCTCCACACGCAACATCAACCTGGGAACCCCCAATCTCATTTCACAGCAATATCCGGAACTTATCAAACGGGCTTTTGAAGGCCACGTGGGCTTTGTACCGCCCATACCTGACGCGAAGCAGCCATCCACCATGTTTTTTGTCGGTCCTATCCGGAAATTGGATGGAAAAATTATTGCGGTGATGATCCTTCGAGTGGACCCTTTGCAAGATTTCTCCAAGGCCATGACCATTGTGGGCAACGGTGGAACTCAGGAGACCTACGCCTTCACCCAGGGGGGGAGACTTATTTCAGACAGCAAATTTGATGAGCAGTTGCAGCAGATAGGCTTGATCGGCGAAGGAGAAAAGGCAGTTCTGAACATCGAGATACGGGACCCCGGCGTCAATATGGTGGAAGGGCACCGCCCTGAAATAGAAAGGTCCAGGCAGCCGCTGACGCGCATGGCTGCCGGAGCGATTGCGCTTAAATCGCGAATGGAAGCGGTGGGCGCCGATTACGGGCACTCGAAAATTGAAATGGATATAGCTGGATACAGAGATTATCGCGGGGTTCCGGTGTTCGGCGCGTGGGTCTGGAACGCAAACCTTAAGCTTGGCATTGCCACCGAAATCAATGTGGATGAGGCCCTCTTGAACTATTATCGGATACGAATCATTGTCCTGGGCGTGCTGGGACTGACCTTGGTACTGTTCGTCGGCTCAACCCTGTTTGTCCTGCGAATGGGTGAACGCACCCACAATGCCCTCACCAAGGCAAGAGACGATCTGGAGGACAAGGTTAAGGAGAGAACCACGGAACTGCGCGAAAAACAGGAGCATCTGAGCGTCGCCGAGGAGCGATCCCGCCTGCTGCTGGATTCAGTGGGCGAGGGTATTTTTGGCATCAACAGAGAGGGCCAATGCACCTTTGCCAACCCGTCAGCCCTTAATATGTTAGGGTATACGCAGGGCGAAATCGTGGGGAAAGACATCCATAACCTGATACACCATACCCATGCGGACGGCAGCCCATACCAGGCTGAAGGCTGTCCCATGTCCAGGGCTTACACCCATGGCGAGACGGAAACCATCAGCGATGAAATGCTTTGGCGGAAAGACGGAATCGGCTTTTTTGTTGAATATACCGTAACACCTATGAAGAAAGATGGCGAACTTGCAGGTGCAGTGATTACCTTTAATGACACAACCGAACGTAAACGGGTGCAAGAAGACTTGCGTCAGAATATGGAGGATCTCGAACGGTTCAGTAAGCTGGCCTTTGGACGTGAAGAACGAATGATCAATCTCAAGGAAGAAATCAACGAACTTCTACGAGAATCGGGACAGCCGGATAAATATAAGATCATTCCTTAGGAACGAGGACGAAATGCATATTATGCCTCTGAAACAAAGATCAACAAAAAAATGGCTACTACTCTTCATTACGAAACTCAGGAGTAAAATATGAAATTAACCCACAAGGTAAAGTTAGGGACATTGGCAGCAGGGCTGGTAGTCATTTTAGTAATGTTGGCTGCTATCTTGTCTTTAAGCCTCAAACAAAACAAAATGATCATGAGATCTGCCTACCTTTTAGCCGAGGGATATTTTGAGAGTATTGTGCTTACACGACGTTGGAATGCTCATTATGGAGGTATCTATGTTCTAAAAAAAGAAGAAATGCGATCAAATCCCTATCTAAAAAACCCGGATATCACCACAGCGGATGGGGTGGTTTATACGAAAAAGAATCCTGCACTAATGACCCGTGAGATATCAAAGTTGGCAAAGCAGTTTGGAAAATATCAGTATCACATAACAAGTCTTAATCTGATAAATCCAAATAATACCCCTGACCCTTGGGAAAGAGAGTCCCTCCAGGCGTTTGAGACTGGAGTTAAGGAAGTAACACAAATCACGGAGTTAGAAGGCAAGAAAATTTATCGATTCATGCGTCCTCTTTTATATGAAAAAGGATGTGTCTCTTGCCACGCGAAACAAGGATATCGACTTGGGGATGTCCGAGGGGGAATAAGTGTTTCGCTACCGTACAATGTAATTGAAATAGTCATTAAGAAAAATCAATACCAAATGTTTGCCCTGGCGGGCTCTATTGCCATCGTAATGGCACTCATCTTCTATTTTGTTGTGTGGCAACTGATGAAAAAACTTGCCATTACCACAGACATGCTTGAAACAGAAAAAAATGAGTTGCGGACAGCCCAGTTAAATCTTACAAAGGAAAGAGGCACGCTTGATGATATTGTAAGCAGTATTGATGCAGACTTATTTTTGGTTGACAGGAAACAGAAAATCCTTTGGATAAACATGAGAATGAAGGAAAGAGGTCTATCTGATATGATTGGTCAGACTTATGCTAAAATTTATGATCATCTTGGCATTATACCTGAAAATTGTCCTATAGCTTTAGCTTTCAAACATGAAAAAACTATGCAAAAGGATCGTTCTTTCCTTCAACCTGACGGCGCTATTCGGTGGTATTCTTTCACATGTTCCCCTGTAAAAGATAATTCTAATAGTATAATCCAGGTTCTTTCACTTGTTCAGGACATAACGGACCAGAAACGTTCAGAAGTTACTTTACGGGAGGCGGAAGAGAGATTCCGAACAATCGTGGAAGGTCTTCGCGAGGAGCACTTTTTTTACCTGCATGATGATAGAGGCATCTTTACCTACTTAAGTCCATCAATCACCGAAGTCCTCGGGTATTCCCAAGATGAATTCATGCAGCATTATGAAAAAGTTCTGACTGAGAACCCCATCAACAAAGACGCAATGCGGCATACCGAGCTCAGCCTGCAGGGCAAGCAACAGCCATCCTACGAACTCGAAGCCTATCATAAAGACGGCAGCACCAGACGCCTGGAAGTCACCGATGTTCCCATATTCGACAAAGCCGGGAATGTTACTGGTGTAGGAGGCGTAGCCCACGACATTACGGATCGCAAGCAGATGGAAGAATCCTTAAATGAGCGTGTCGAAGAACTGGCAAAGGCACGTCGGGTCATGCTGAATATGATGGAGGACCTGGATGAAGAAAAAATAAAGGCTGAAGCCGCCACTCAAGCTAAAGGCAACTTTCTAGCGAACATGAGCCACGAGATTCGCACACCCATGAATGCTATTATCTGCCTTGCCCACCTGACGCTTCAGACCGATCTTACCCGGAAGCAGAAGGACTACATGAAAAAGATGCAGCTTTCTGCCAATTCCCTTTTGGGGATTATCAATGACATTCTGGATTTTTCCAAGATAGAGGCAGGAAAACTGGAGATGGAATCTATGAACTTCAGCCTGGAGGATGTCCTGGACAATGTCTCAACGGTAGCTGGCATAAAGGCCCAGGAAAAGGAGCTGGAATTCCTCCTGAACACGGGGCAGGATGTACCCATGGCCCTGGTGGGGGACCCCATGAGGTTAGGCCAGGTGCTTATCAACTTGTGCAACAATGCAGTCAAGTTTACTGATACCGGAGACATAGTGATCTCTACCAAACTGGTAAAGCAGAAAAAAGAACAGGCCACGCTTCAATTCTCTGTTCGGGACACGGGCATTGGTCTTACCCGGGAACAGATAGAAAAGCTGTTTCAAGCCTTTAGTCAGGCCGACACATCTACAACCAGAAAGTACGGGGGGACCGGTCTGGGTCTGACCATCAGCAAGAAGCTGGTGAACATGATGGGAGGTGAGATCTGGGTTGAGAGTGAGCCGGGCAAATGGAGCGAGTTTTTTTTCACGGCCACTTTTGGCTTGGGAGAAAAGGTGCCAAAGAAACGACTTGAGCCATCGCCTGATCTGCACGGGATGCGTGTTTTGGTAGTGGATGACAATGATTCCTCCAGGGATATCTTGCAGGGGCTTTTAGAGTCCATGAGCTTTGAGGTCTCGTTGACAGCCTCAGGAAAAGAGGGGCTAACCGAGTTGGAGAGGGCTGCAAAGGATAACCCTTATAAATTGGTGGTTATGGACTGGCAGATGCCGGAGATGGATGGGATTAAGACATCAAAAATCATCAAGACCCATTCTGATCTTTACAAGATTCCCAAAATCATCATGGTAACATCTTATGGTCGGGAAGAGGTAATGAAGCAGGCAGAAAAGATTGGTCTGGATGGTTTCTTGATCAAGCCGGTGAATCAGTCGATGCTTTTTGATGCCATTATGCAGGCCTTTGATAAGGATGTGGAAAAACGGTCCAGAGCTAAGAAGGCAGGAATGAAGGACGAGGACGCGTTAAAGCAGATCCGGGGCGCGCGGATTATTCTGGCTGAAGACAATAAGATCAACCAACAGGTGGCCAGGGAGATGCTGGAGCAAGCAGGTCTAATGGTTACCATTGCCAATAACGGTAAAGAGGCCGTGGATTTATTAAAGGAAGGCACAGAGGCAGAAAAGATGCCTTTTGATGCTATTCTCATGGACATCCAGATGCCTGTGATGGGAGGATTTGAGGCAACACGTCGCATACGCGACATAGAGTTCAAAGCTCAAAGCTCAAGGCTCAAAGGAAAAGAATCCGATGAACTTCGATCTGGAGGCATCCCGATCATCGCCATGACCGCTCATGCCATGGCCGGAGACCGGGAGAAAAGCCTGGAAGGCGGGATGAACGACCATGTGACCAAGCCCATTGATATGGATCAGCTTTTTTCAACCCTTGTAAAATGGATCGAACCAGGAGAGAGAGCAGTTCCTGAACAATTAAGAGAAAAAGAGCCTGAGAAAACCGGTATCAAGGATGAAACTGCACTGCCGGAGTTGCCGGGGATATCAATGGAATCTGGTTTAAAAAAAGTCGCCGGCAACCGGAAGCTTTATAAAAAACTCCTCAACCAGTTCCATGACAGCAATGTTAATGCGGTTGATGATATTAAGAACGCATTGAGCAATGATGACTTCAAGACTGCTGCGCGGCTGGCCCATACAGTCAAAGGAGTATCCGGAAATCTCGGTGCCAATAATTTATTTCACTCTGCTGCAGCGCTGGCGGATGCGATTAAACAGGGGTATGAGACATCGCTGAAGGCTTTGATAAACGACTTTTCATCTCATCTTGATATCGTAATGGGGGGAATAGAAGAGATGATACAGCAGAAAGCATTATTGAAGCAGGCAGAGCAGCCATCAGGAGATGTGGCTATCGACATTGATACTGTAAAGCCGCTTTTGATTGAGTTGGCAAAACTGCTGGAGTCGGATATTATGGAAGCCATAAGCAGAATGGATGCCCTTAAAGTTCATCTTGAAAACTCGGTTGTGCGGAAAGAATTTAAACGGCTGGAAAAATATGTTGATGGTTTTGATACGGATAGTGCTATAAAGAGCCTGAGAGAGATTGCAAAAACCTTAGGAATACCGATTATGGAGGATGAAAAATGATGGATGATTCCGGAAAATCAAAAGTTCTTATCGTTGATGATACGCCTGAAAATATACAGGTATTGATGGAAACATTGAAAGACAAGTATAAGATAGTTACTGCCATAAACGGTCAAAAGGCTCTTCAAATGGCAGCCATGGATCCGGTTCCCGACATTATCCTTTTAGATATTATGATGCCGGGCCTTGACGGCTATCAGGTGTGTAAAAAACTGAAGGCTGATGATAAAACCAGGAACATTCCAGTTATCTTTGTCACTGCCATGACTGCGGAGGATGATGAGCAAAAAGGCCTTGATCTCGGCGCTGTGGACTATATCACCAAGCCTTTCGTGCCGGGCTTGATCAAGTCCAGGGTGCGCAATCATCTGGAACTTAAACGGCATCGGGACCATCTGGAGGAACTGATTCGGAAGCGTACACATGAGTTGGAGCGGGTTAATGAGGAGCTAAAGAAAGACATCACCAAGCGCAAGCAAGCAGAGGAAAAAATCACACGTTTTGCCCGTATCTTCGAAGACTCTTTAAATGAAATATATCTGTTTGATGCAGATACGTTGAAATTCACTCAGGTGAATAGCGCCGCTCAGCATAATCTGGGCTATACGATGGAAGAACTTCGGCAACTAACGCCACTTGATTTAAACCCTGAATTTACAACTGAATCGTTTGCAAAATCTGTAGTACCCTTACGCAAAGGTGAAAAGAAAAAGATTGTTTTTGAGACTGTTCATCAACGTAAGGACCAATCACGTTATGATGTGGAAGTCCATTTACAACTTCTGAAATATAAACACAAAGCGTTATTCGCCGCGATTATTTTAGATATCACCGAAAAGTTGAAATTGGAAGAGCAGTTCCGCCAGGCACAAAAAATGGAGGCTGTCGGGACATTGGCCGGAGGCGTTGCCCATGATTTCAACAATATCCTGACCACCATCATCGGGAATGTCAGTCTTGCGTTAATGGAAATCGACAAGGATGGTCCCCTGCTGGAGGAGTTAGTGGAGATCAAGATAGCCGGGGAAAGGGCAGCGGCTTTGACCCGCCAGCTTCTGGCCTTCAGCCGCAAGCAGATTGTCCGGCCTAAGATTCTGGATCTCAATGAATTATTAACAGACATAGAAAAAATGCTTTGCCGACTGATTGGAGAGGATATTGAACTGTTAACGATTCCAGGGCCTGAATTATGGCAGGTGGAGACGGACCCTGGACAGATGGAGCAGGTGATCATGAATCTCGTGGTTAATGCCAGGGACGTCATGCCCATGGGAGGCAAGCTCACCGTTGAGACGGCTAACATGGATCTGGACGAGAACTATTTTCGTAAGCACGGTATTATAGAAGAGCTGCCCGGTACTTATGTGATGTTAGCGGTGAGCGATACCGGCAGCGGTATGGACAAAGAAACCCAGGAACATATCTTCGAGCCTTTTTACACCACCAAGGAGATAGGCAAGGGCACCGGATTGGGCCTGTCCACTGTCTACGGTATTGTCAAACAAAACAATGGCTTTATCTGGACTTACAGCGAGCCGGGACAGGGAACGACCTTTAAGGTCTATCTACCCAAGGCGAAGAGAGGTGTTGAGGAGAAGGAAAAAAAACGAACGCCTGTACTCGAACTCGGTGGTTCTGAGACTGTTTTAATTGTGGAAGATGATAACAGTCTCCGAAAGCTTGCACTTAAGGCTCTCCAGCAAAAGGGATACAAGGTTCTGGAGGCTGAAAACGGTGAAGATGCCTTGAGAATAAGCAAGGAACACGAGGGACCGATTGATTTGATGCTTACCGATGTGGTGATGCCCAAAATGGGCGGTAGGGAAACAGCAGAACGGCTGCAACCGCTCTACCCGCAAATGAAGGTGATTTACATGTCTGGATATACGGACAACGCCATTGTTCATCACGGTGTTTTGGAGCCGGGACTGAATTTTCTCGAAAAGCCTTTTACACCGGAAGGTCTGGCGCGGAAGGTGCGGGAAGTGTTGGACAAATAACACCGGTTACTCGTTGCCGGGTACTGGAAAAATAAATCGTAAGCGTTCACGGTTTTTTAACTGTAAACTGTAAACCGTGAACGGTTACAGAACTTTTTCAATTGTTGCGAAATTCAGCAATAACAAGTCTCATGTCTTCAAAAAACTCTTTTTCTATTGGACATGTTTCGCACTGAAATTCATTAATACAAGGCTTTAAGGAATGTTGCCCCATTTTCATGGTGCGCATTTGTGGTATTTTTTTATCGGGCACCATTTCAATACAGCCGGTAGGGCATATATAAGTGCATGAAC
>JAIVWD010000050.1:0-13787 GCA_049190315.1 Deltaproteobacteria bacterium
AAAAATGGATCCATCCTGGCTGTTGCAGGATCTGGTATCACTAACATATCACTGGCGTGAATGGGCTGCCAGCCCCTGATACTTGAACCATCAAATCCAAAACCATCTTCAAATGAAGACTCGTCCAACTCGCTTACAGGCACGGTAAAATGCTGCCATACACCAGGAAAATCCAGAAAACGTAAATCAACTACCCTGGCGTCTTTTTCTTTTATCATCTCCAATACATCTTTTGGCGTCATTATCTTATCCTCCATAATAAAGTTGTAACAATTTAGCCTTTTGAAAATATATCCGCTTCAGGTATGATCAATTTCAAACCAGCAAAAACTCGCGCATAAGATATCGTAAAGAAAGAACTTGCCGCAAATTAAAAGATATGGTTGCAGTTCAGCGAAATTTTATAGAAAAATACATAATCCTGCCAGGTTCTTTCTTAACGATCTCTAATGCACTCAAACAGTTTCCTGTTTTGAAATTGATCACACCTGAAGCTCATACACGGCAGGTTTTTGTTTCATAAAGCTAAAATGTTACATAAAGTTTAATAGACTTTGTTTAACTATAAGCAACAAATATACCAAAAAAAACATATCAACAATAAGATTTATTAATTCAGCAAGATAGGCATATTGGAGTGAAAGAGATAAAATATAATATTACAAATTTGTAAGTAAAAGATGCGATATTTACAAATTTGTAGACATCAGATCTTATTATCTCCCCATCGCCTCCTATTATCGAACTGATTTGATATTCAGTTGCAAAATCTGAGGGGTTAGTGTTTTAATGTTTGATGTTCAATACAGAACAAATTGACACAAAACCGCTATCTATGCTTTAATATTACAATTATAATCCATGCGATCCTGTTCATAATGTTAATTCTTCATTTTTTGTGAAAGGTTTTATCGGTGGGTTTTGCAGATCGGTAGATAGTAAGGAATTGATGGATATAAACATATAAAAAACAGGGGGAGATAATGCTGGGAAATGTTAAGTATGTAACGGACGAAAAGGGTAAAAGACAGGAAGTGATTTTACCTTTTCAGATTTGGAAGGATGTGACGGACGAATTGGAAGCCCTTCGAGAAAAACATCGAATCTTAACAGGTTTGCAACAGTCATGTCGTGATGTCAAAAAACAAAAAAAGGGTGAAATTGAAGAGCAATCGTTAGAAGGATTTTTAAATGAGCTATAAAATCATTCCAACAGAAACGTTCAAAACCCAGGTAAAAACTTTACAAAAGAAATATCCTCATATCCGTCAGGATTTAAAAGACTTGAGCAAAAGGCTTAAGCATAACCCCAGCATTGGGCAAAGGAGAGGTATTTTTTCTCTTGACCAGCCCTTTAATGGGTGACACCGAAGCCGTCAATCCCCACCGGCATGCCAGGGCCCGTTCTGCAATGCTGCACAGGCGTCTGCCGGTCTCCTTGATCCACGCCACACGGTGTCCACTCTGCCACAGGATCGATTTGACATAGCTCAAACGGCGATCCGGAAAACGGCGTGGCAGAGCGGGGACATTTGCCGGGCCTGCCAACGCCTTTTTACCGCCTGTACATGACGGCGCGCAGATCATCTCCCAGAATGCCCCCACCTGGATCATGATTACATGCCTGGGCAAACGGTTTATGAACCATATTTTCTGCTGCCAAAACCGCAGGGCTCGCATAGGTGCCGGACACCGAAAGACCACCTTCCTCCCTGCCCATTTGAAATACTCATCCAGCCAGTCGAATCTCTCCCTGAATCGCAGAGTCAACCGGTAGCTCGATCCCTTGCCGAAATGGGCCAGGTATGAATTGAGCCACTGATGGATCTTTTCGAGCAATCCCCACGGCCATGGAAATACCGCACGTCCATTCTCATGCTCTCCCATCCCTGCGCGGCAGAGCATCTCCTCAGCCTGCAACAGCCGTTCACGCAGGGCTCCGACCACGCGGCGCCGCACCAGCAGGTAGTCAGGCCGCACAATATATCCCAGGAAGTCGATGCCGTCTGAGACCGGCCGCAACTTGCGTCGTTCATTCAGTTGCAGCCGCAGGCGCACGGCGAGAAATCTGCTAATCTCGCGTTCCCATTCTTCCAGCTCCCCCTTGTCCGTGGACAACAGCACTACGTCATCACAGTAGCGCACGTAATATCTTGCCTTGAGCCTGTGCTTGACGAATTGGTCCAGGAGATCAAGATAAACATTGGCAAAGAACTGACTGCTCAGATTCCCGATGGGCAGGCCGCAATCGGGCGGTGACTTGAAGAGCGTCTTATGCGGAGGCAGACGATCGAAGTCGGCGCGGCAGGCCTTGCGGAACCGGCAATTCTCAGTGGAGTCGTTGAACAGAATCATCCGGATCAGCCAGAGCACAGCCGGGTCGGACTCGTGAGCCGCCAGGCGCTCATAGAGGATGTTGCGCTCCAGTGTCGCAAAATAGCCCCGCACGTCGAGCTGGAGATACCAGGCCGGGCGGCTGCCGTTAGCCGTGACCTTCCGGGTGAATCCCTGCAAGCGCTCCACCCCCTTGTGTGTCCCCTTCCCCTTGCGGCAGGCGTAGGAATCGTGAATAAACCTCGCTTCCCAGGCTGGTTCCAGGTGGCCCACCAGGAGGTGATGCACCACCCGGTCACGAAAATCAGCGGCAAATATCTCCCGCTGTTTCGGCTTTTTCACCAGAAATGCGATGGATCGCCCGGGAGCATAGACGCCGCTGTTCAACTCCTTGTGGAGGGCCAGGAGATTCTCTTCCAGGTTTTGCTCGAATAAAAGCGCATTGCATGTGCCGCGCTTTCGCCGCCTGCACCTCCGGTATGCCCGGTAGATATTTTCCAAGGAAAACAGCGGATGCCCATGCCACACGCCGCAATCAGTCGTATCATGGGTCAGGGTCGGCAGGACCATCACTCTCCACCTCGCACCGGCCATACATAGTTGTTGTTGTCCTTATTGTCGTTGTTCACGTTGCCGTTGTTGAGGTTCACGTTCCACGCGTTGTCCGGATTGTTCGCGTTCGTGGTAGACGACCAATAGTAGAACGACACCACGCCGGAAACGCGCATAAAATCCGTCCTCTTTTCCCAACACTCCCACTTTGTGAGCCTGCCGGGACCACCGGCCGCCGATCCCCGCAAACAGGGTACGAAGGCCTGCATAGACATGCCCGCTTCCATAACGGGCGGGACGGACGCAGAATGATAAAACGGGCACACCCGGAAGAATCGATTAACCCTTCCGGTTCCGGCCATGCCCCGCCTCCCCTGATATCTTTCGGGTAGTGCGGCCTTCCCGGGTCTTACTCGTCTGCCGCAGCCACCCCTCGTTTTGTCTGGCAATCCCCACCACCTGTTCGCTAACATAAAGATACGCCCTGGTGCTGGCAAAACCTCCGGCCTCGTGGCAGAGCCGGGCCAGCACCTTGAACCATTCCAGGTCCTGCCGCAATTGGAGCAGCATAGGCTCGCGCGCACGGGATGCGTTCGCCTCGATGATACGTTTTAGGACCTTGCGGCTGCAGTCGCGCAACTCCGTGCCGAGGGTATACTTGTGATAACGGCTGAAGTTGCGCACGATCTTTTCGATGTGCCCGGCCAGATCAAAAGCAGCCTTGTAGATGGGCAGATGCTCATAACGCGCCATTTTATTGTCGATTTAATTTTTTCGATTGACAATTATTTTTGTTCCAATCATGGAATCAATCGTCGTAAGTACTCAGGTGTTTAGACTGAAGGCTATAGGCTGAAGGAAACAGATAATTCCTGAGCGTTATTCTCTATGTTTAGGACAAAATTTCCGGGCGTTTTAAGAAAATATTGGCTTCCGGGAGTCTTTTCCCTAAAAGTCTTCAGTCTTCAGCCTAACCAACCTGAGTAGTTACGTTAAAAGGATAAATAATGAAGAAAGAGAATGAATCTGCAAATTTTTTCAGCAGGCTATGGAAATTTTTTGCATCTATCAGACTTACCGTTGTTCTTTTGCTGTCATTAGCTGCAACTTCTATAATTGGAACAGTTATTCCCCAGAATCAAAGTCCTGCGGATTATTTCCATAATTATGGAGAATTTTTTTACAATTTTTTTTCAGCTTTAAACATTTTTGATATGTACCATTCCTGGTGGTTTCAGATTTTGCTTCTTATGCTGACTATTAATGTTATTGTTTGTTCTTTAAACAGGTTGCCTACAACATGGAAGATAGTATTTGTCAAAATCCCGCCATTTAATGTTTCAAAATTCAGAAGCCTGTCTGATAAAGAAGAATTCACATCTAATCGTCCACTTGAAGACTTGAGAAATAAGTACGAACAGGCTGCTTCTAAAAAATTTGGTTATTGGAGAACAGAGCAGACAGATAAAGGATTCTGTGTTTTGGCTGAAAAGGGGCGCTGGACTCGCCTGGGGGTTTATACTGTACATCTAAGCGTTATTCTGCTTTTGCTCGGCGGACTGATAGGTTCTATCTTTGGATTTGAGGGGTTTATCAATATTCCGGAAGGAGAAACAGTAAACAGCATTAGATTAAGAAAGACCGAACAAATACATAATTTAGATTTTGCAATACGATGTGATGATTTCAGCGTGAGCTTTTATGAAACAGGAGCGCCAAAAGAATTCCGTTCAACCTTATCAATTATAGAAGATGGAACATCTGTTTTACAGAAGGATATTATTGTTAATCATCCTCTTCGCTATAAAGGGATAAATTTATTCCAGGCAAATTATGGAATGCTTCCTCCCGAGGAAATTACGCTGAATATCATGAGCCTGGAAACTGGTATGGTATATAAGAAAAAGACGAAGATAGGGCAGCCTGTTGAAATTCCTGAAGGTATGGGTACTTTTGTTATCAAAGATTACAGAAATTCATTTAATTATAAAGGTATTAGTCTTGGTGAAACTTTTATCGGGATTCTCAACAAAAAAGACGGAAATTCCATGAATATATTGCTGCCTTTGAATTATGCCGGCTTTGACAAGATGAGAAAAGGAGCTTTGTTTTTTTCGGTAGCTGATTACGATAATAGATATTATACAGGGCTTCAGGTGACATGTGATCCTGGAGTCCTGGTTGTTTATTCAGGATTCGCAGTAATGATTATTGGGTGTTTTGTTACTTTTTTCATGTCACATCAGAGGCTATGTATTGAAGTTATAAAAATTGGGAATAAAACCAAGGTCATGGTGGCAGGTACCGCAAATAAGAACAAATTGGGAATGCAGGCCAGGCTCAAAAAGTTTTCACAAAATCTTGCAAAATTATAGCATCAGAAATTTAAAAAACTGATTCAAGAATTGGTAACCGTTCACGGTTTACAGTTATCGGTTCACGGTTGAAAAAAACAGAAGGTTTATAAATATTGCACAAGTTGAAATCAACATCCAAAATGCTTCAATCGTTGCATAGTTCATTGAAAAAACTGTGAACCGACAACCGTGAACTGTAAACGGCTACACCAAATGTAAGGACATAAATCATGGATAGTTCAAACTTGTTATCGATTGTAACATTTGTTTACGGGTTTGCAGCACTATTATATATTACTGCATGGATCTTCAAAAAAACGTTTCCCGGCTTGCTGGCAACGTGGACAGCTTTATTGGGGGCTATGGGCAATGTTGCCGGCATTATTATGCGATGGGTTGAGTCTTATAAGCTTGGGATAGGGCATGCGCCCTTGTCTAATATGTATGAATCCTTGGTCTTTTTTTCCTTTACCATAGCGGTCATTTATCTTGTAATTGAACGAACTTACAAAAATCGAATAATAGGGGTATTTGCAATGCCCCTGGTATTTCTTTCTATAGCTTATGCTTCCCTTTCTCCTAATATAAATGATCAAATACAGCCTTTAATTCCTGCGTTGAAAAGCAACTGGCTTATCGCTCATGTCATGACATGTTTTCTTGGTTATGCTGCCTTTGCGATAGCTTTCGGCATAAGCTTGATGTATCTTTTGGCGCGTGGAGATGAAAAGGAAAAAGGCTATTTGCTTTCACATTTCCCCAAGCCGGCGTTTCTGGACAACTTGACACATCAAATGGTAACATTCGGCTTTTTATTTCTGTCTATTGGAATAATAACGGGAGCTGTTTGGGCCAACTCCGCCTGGGGGAGCTACTGGTCGTGGGATCCTAAAGAAACATGGTCTTTAATTACCTGGTTTATTTATGCAACATTATTGCATGCCAGATTGATGCGTGGTTGGCATGGTAAAAGAATTGCATATGTTTCTATTATAGGTTTTATGGCCGTTCTTTTCACTTATTTTGGTGTGAATCTTCTGCCGGGCCTGCACAGTTATGCCCAGTGATGGAAAAAAATAATAAAGGTTCACGGTTCAAAGGTTCACGGTTTATAGTTATATCCGGTAATAACTGCATCGAAAACATTTTAAATCTTCTTTAACGATTCAAATTCAATAATTTTACTTGACAAAAATGAAATCTAAAGGTAAAGAATTTAGAATTATTTGTTCTATTAACATCTTTACCAGTGCATTCAAACATCAACCAAGCTTGACGGAGTTTTCATGAGTACACAAGATGATAAAGCTAAAGAAGTTTCCGCTGATGGGGCTGCTGGACCAATTATTCTTTTTTTCATTTTAGGACTTGCTGCAAGTCTTGTATTCGGATGGATAATATTCCCTAAGCTTCTCTATTCTCAGAAAAAACAGCCGATAGATTTTAACCATGTACTTCATGTTGAAGCTGTGGAAGAGGGATGTGAAAGCTGCCATTTCTTTCGTGAGGATGGAAGTTTCTCCGGGATTCCAAAACTTGAGCAGTGCGTCGATTGCCATGAGGATGCCCAGGGAGAGGATCCTAACGAGATAAAGTTTGTTGAGGAATATGTGGCAAATGGAAGAGAGGTTCCATGGCTGGTATATGCACGACAGCCGGACTGCGTATTCTTTTCACATGCAGCGCATGTCAAAAAGGCGGAAATGGATTGCGGCACCTGCCACGGGCATATCGGCGAATCCGAACATTCCAGAGTTTATGAAGAAAACAGAATTACAGGTTACAGCCGGGATATCTGGGGGAAAAACATATCAGGTTTAAAGAAGTATACGTGGGAGCGTATGAAGATGGATGATTGTGCCGAATGCCATGCTACAAAGGAGATTGGGACAGATGTCGAGACACTCCCTTGGCCAATCAACTGGCTTCCGCGACCTTATGAAAAACAGACCGGCAATCAAGCAAGAGTTAAGACGGTAAAAGAGGCATGTTTTGTGTGCCATAAGTAAATAAACTTTAAAGCCGATTAGCCTTAAGAGCTACACATTTTTAAGGGGTAGAATCTATGAAAATAGGCAGAAGAAGTTTCTTGTCATTTGTAGTTGGTGGTGCAGCGGGTACAGCTATTACACCATTACCATGGAAGCTGACGGATGATTCGTCTATATGGTCGCAGAATTGGCCGTGGACTCCTGTTCCGCCGGATGGTGAATACAGTCAAAGTGATTCAGTCTGCACGCTCTGCCCTGGTGGTTGCGGTATTACTGTGCGCAAAGTTGATGACCGGGTTGTTAAGATAGAGGGCATGAAAGGACACCCGATAAACGATGGCGGTTTATGCCTTATGGGCTTATCGGGTCTTCAGTTGCTTTATGGCCCTACGCGAGTAAAAACTCCATTAAAAAGAGTGGGGAAAAGAGGCGAAGGAAAGTGGGAAAAAATATCCTGGGATGAAGCTATCTCAGAGGTTACAAAAAAACTTGCTGATATTAGATCAAACGGCGAATCCCATGCAGTTGGCTCTATTGTGGACTCAGAAAGCGGGACGGTACCTAATCTTTTTAAAAGATTTCTGACAGCATATGGCTCTCCTAATTTTATGACTATGCCCTCCATTCAAGACTCATACGGGATGACATTGCAACTTATGCACGGTGTAAATGCTCAAGCCGGATTTGATGCAGAAAACGCCGACTTTATATTAAGCTTCGGAAGTGGAATAATTGATGGATGGGGCTCGCCGGTGCGCATGTTTATGGCCAACAGTGGCTGGAAAGCCAATGGCAAAAAAGTGGTACAGATTGAACCTCGCCTGTCAAATACAGCAGCAAAATCCGATAAATGGATTCCAATAAAACCAGGTACAGAAGCAGCTTTGGCATTAGGTCTTGCGAATGTTATCATAGCCAACTCGTTAGATTCCAAGAAAATTAGTCAGTCAACCGGTTTTGAATCATTCAAGAAGCTGGTCCAAAACGAATACAGCACCGATAAAGTATCAAAAATAACAGGGATAACCAGCGCTACCATAGTATCATTGGCTAAGAATTTTGCCCGGGCTTCAAAACCTCTGGCAATTTGCGGCAAAGGGCAGGGAAGCATACCCGGCAGCCTTAATGAATTTATGGCAGTGCATGCATTAAATGCTCTTGTAGGCAATATAAATGAAGATGGTGGTGTTTGGGCTGTAACTGAGACCGATTATATTAAATGGCCTGAGCTTGAAATGGACAGCGTTGCAGAAAGCGGCATGCAAAAAGAGCGTATAGATGGAGCAGGCAGTGAATATCCGCATGCAAAATCCTTGTTAAACCGCTTGGCCGAGGTTATTAATTCCGGAGACGGATCTCTTGAGGTAATTTTTGTCTCAGGTGCAAATCCTCTGTATTCAATGCCTGACAGTAAAGCAATGAAGACGGCATTTGATAGTATACCTTTTGTTGTAAGTTTTTCATCATACATGGATGAAACTGCCAGTAATGCCGATTTAATCCTGCCTAATCATGTTTACCTGGAACGCTATGAGGATGTACCCACGCTGGCCGGGTTGTCTAAGCCCATTATCGGTCTTACAAGGCCTGTGGTAAAACCCCAGTTTAACACAAAGCATGTTGGCGATGTTGTAATGCTTATAGCAAAAGCACTGGGAGGTAGTATAGCCGATGCTTTTCCATGGGAGAGCTATGAGGCCTGTCTTAAAGAAACATTAGGCGTTAAATGGGATGTTCTGGTGGAAAAGGGATTTGAATTCAATGGTGACAAATGTATATTGGAAGGCGATTTCAATTTTTATCCTGAGGCCATGAAATCACTTTCCAGCTTTAGTCCGGTAAGCGTTGAAGGCACTGTAATTTCGTATCCTCTTATACTCATACCATATGATTCCATCAGACTTGCAAATGGATATATTAGCGATCCACCCTTTGCAATAAAGGCAGTTGAGGACACAGTTCTTAAAGGTAAAAATTCATGTGTTGAGATAAATCCAAAGACAGGTAAAGAGCTTGGCCTGACTGAAGGCAGATATGCATCTTTACATACTCCAAGAGGTAAAGCAAAGGTTAAAGTACATCTTTATGAAGGAATAATGCCCGGTATAGTTGCTTTGCCAAGAGGACTGGGGCATACTGCCTATGACAAGTACCTCGCTGGTAAGGGATGTAATTTTAACGAACTCATAGGTCCGACAGAAGACCCGGTATCCGGTCTTGATGCAGCTTGGGGAATAAGGGCTAGGCTGACCAAAGTATAACTTGAATATGAGGTTTTGATGAAAGAAGAAGGCAAACACAAAAAAGCCAAAAAGTATGGAATGGTCATAAACCTGGACGAGTGCACTGGTTGCGGAGCCTGCATGGTTGCTTGTATGGCTGAGAATAATGTGCCGTTCAAGGAGGATGAATCCAACAAACTGGACAGCATTGCATGGATGCGTGTCTATAAGCTTACAAATGGAAAACCCTATCCTGAAGCTGATATCTGTTATCTTCCCAGACCATGTATGCATTGTGAGGGAGATCATGGACATGCACCATGTGTGTCTGTTTGTCCGGCAACCGCGACAGACTATAGCCATGAGACCGGGATTGTAAGCCAGATTTATACCCGTTGCTTTGGGTGCAGATATTGCATGGTTGCATGCCCGTACCATGCACGTTATTTTAACTGGTGGGATCCGGTGTGGCCGGAGGGATCGACTAAATATCTTAGTCCTAATGTTTCACCTCGAATGAGAGGTGTAGTGGAAAAATGCAGTTTTTGTTTCCACAGATATCAATTAGCAATGGACAAAGCATATTTCGAAGGACGGACAGAGCTTGAAGAAGATGAATATCAGACTTCTTGTACTCAGGCGTGTCCTGCCGGCGCCATTACATTTGGTGATCTGAACAATCCGGAGCATAAGGTGCATCAACTGGCCAAGCCTGATAACAAGCATGGTGGACGACCAGGAAATCCCAATGTTTTTCGGCTTCTTGAAAGACTTGGTACAAATCCCAAGGTTTATTATATGTCAAGCCGTGAATGGGTGAGGCGAGCTGGTGATAATTACCTTGATAATGAAGATTTTGCAAAAAATTATCGCCGCTAAAATCAGGAACAATAGATAATAAATTTGTTAACGAATTAATAACTGCAAATTTTGAGGAGCACATAACTTATGGATTCAGCATTAATACCCGATGGAGTTAAACGCTGTTCATTTGGGAAATTTGCCATAGGAATCATAATAGTCGGTGGCGTACTGTTGTGGGGTGTTTACGCTATGCTGCTTGTCTGGCTAAAGGGACTTAATCAGACAAATATGAATGATTACTATGGATTTGCATTATGGATCTGGGCTGACCTTGGTGTTATTGCCCTGGGCGGCGGAGCTTTTTTTACAGGATTGTTAAGATATATTATTGGAAAGAATGAGCTGAAGAATATTATTAACTGCGCCGTTCTTATCGGGTTTATATGTTACAGTTCCGCACTTTTAATCCTTGCAATAGATATTGGACAACCCCTGAGGGGCTGGTTTATATTCTGGCATGCTAATGTTCACTCAATGTTGACGGAAGTGGCATTTTGTCTTTCATGTTATTTTGCAGTTCTTACTATTGAATATATCCCGCTTATTCTTGAAAACCGTCAGCTTAATAAAGTTCCATTCTTTCATAATCTTGCACACAATATGCACGAGGTAATGGCAATATTTGCAGCCACTGGTGCTTTTCTTTCCTTTTTTCATCAGGGTTCACTTGGCGGAGTTGCGGGTGTACTCTTCGGTCGGCCTTTTGCATTTAGGGAGGGAATATTTATCTGGCCATGGACATTTTTTCTATTTACATGGTCGGCAGCAGCCTATGGACCGTGCTTTACACTATTTGTGACAAGGCTGATGGAAAAAATTTCAGGAAAGAAGCTGGTCAAGCAAAATGTTATAGATCTGTTAGCCAAAATATCCGGCTGGACGATGGGAACATATCTTATTGCAAAAATTATTGATACCTGGTACTGGGCTGCAGCTACAGCTCCTTCTATGGGATTTAATCTAATTGATTTTTATTCCAATAATCCTTTTTATGGAATCTGGATTCTTATAGCTGAAATAGTAGTATGTGGGGTCATTCCAGCGGCCATACTTCTTACACCAAAGGGGCGCAGTAATCCTACTTTGCTGTTTACAGCAGTATCGTTGGCTTGCATTGGAGTTTTACTTAATCGCTGGGTAATGGTGGTGCAGGTAATGGCGGTGCCGGTCATGACTTTTGAAAGCTGGGTCATGTATATTCCCAGTTGGCAGGAAGTTGCAACAACCATTCTACCTGTAGCTTACGGAATTATTCTGGTTATGATATCATTTCGTTATTTACCTATATTTCCCCAAGAACGGGAATTGAATCCTTAGGAGGTTAAAATATGTTTCCGTTTTCATTTGAATGGATTTGGGATGTTGGTCATATGGTATTCATGGGTGGTTTGTGGTATGCGTTAACAATTTTAGGCCTTGGAATGACTTACTGTATTTTAAAGGCTGTTGTTGATACAATGCAGGGTAAAGGCGGCCATCACCACTAAAAATCAGGCAATAATCCACAGCAGAATAATATAAAAAAAGCGCTTATCTCATTGTTGAAATGTGGTAAAGCGCTTTTTTGTTTGAACATAGTGTCCTGTCATCTATGTGGTGTCGCAAATATTGCCGTCATTCCCGCGAAGGCGGGAATCCATTCCCCGATCAGGTCGAGGACAAGCATTTTTGGCTACTTCGGTGCTTCTGGATTCCCGCTTCCGCGGGAATGACGAGTGTCTGGTACGATATTTCACGCATGACACGACACTATGTTGAAGGGTTAAGATGGATAAAATTATAGTTGAAGGGGGACGACCTCTTAAAGGCGAGGTCAATATCAGCGGGGCTAAGAACGCTGCGCTTCCGATTCTGGTTTCATCTTTACTTACTGATGGCTTGTGTACCTTTTCAAATGTCCCGAATCTAAAAGATATTGAAAGCATAAAACTACTTCTTTCACATCTTGGCGCAAAAATCGAGACAGATGGAGATGTTGTTAAGATAGATGCAGGCAATATTTTAAATCATGAAGCTCCGTATGAGCTGGTTAGGAAAATGCGTGCTTCTATATTAGTTCTTGGCCCTCTTGTTGCCCGTCTCAAAAAAGCCCGGGTATCATTGCCTGGAGGGTGCGCTATAGGCGCGCGGCCAATCAATCTGCATCTTAAAGGTCTGGCATGTCTTGGGGCATCTATTGAATTAAAGCACGGCTATGTTGAAGCTTATGCTAAAAAACTTAAGGGTAGCGAAATTTATTTGGATATAGCTACCGTAACAGGTACTGAAAATATTATGATGGCGGCTGTTTTAGCGAAAGGAAGCACTGTTATTCATAATGCAGCTCGTGAACCCGAAATAATAGCTCTTGCTGATGTTTTAAAAAAGATGGGGGCTGATATACGTGGGGCCGGCACCTCCGCAATTACTATAATAGGAGTTTCTTCTTTAAGTCCTGTATCGGTTTCAATAATTCCCGACCGGATAGAAACCGGAACATTCATGGTCGCAGCAGCTTTGACCGGCGGTGATGTAAAGCTTTTAGGCACTGAGCCGGATCATCTTGAAGCCGTTATTCACAAATTGAGTTTAACGGGGGCAAGGATAAAAATTGATGGAAAAAATATAAGAGTTAAGGGAATAGATAATATAGCAAGTGTTGATGTAAAAACACTCCCATATCCGGGTTTTCCCACTGATATGCAGGCACAGTTCATGGTTTTAATGTCTGTTGCCAGGGGTCTGAGCCTGATATTTGAAACAGTATTTGAAAACCGTTTTATCCATGTAGGTGAGTTAAAAAGAATGGGCGCTGATATTACTATAGCCGGCAATGCTGCAATGATAAAAGGTGTAAAAATGCTTTCAGGCGCGCCGGTTATGGCAAGTGATCTAAGAGCCAGCGCTTCATTGATACTGGCTGGTCTTGTTGCTCATGGCAAAACCGAGATAAATCGTGTCTATCACCTGGATCGCGGATATGAAGCGCTTGAGGAAAAGTTTGCCGGTCTTGGAGCAGCTATAAAGCGGGTATAAAGCAGGGGTCAGGGGTCAGGGTTCAGAAATTAGGGATCAGGGTAAACAGTTGTCGGTTTACAGTTTTTTTAAAATCAACTATGCAACGACTGAAGTACTTTAACCGTGAACCGTGTAACGGTTAGCAAATGTCTAAGTTTCCTATAACCCCGATCTCCGAACCCTGAACTCCGAACCCTGAACCCCGATCTCCGATCCCTAATCCCTAACCCCTAACCCCTGAACCCTATGACTGGCAAGATTTATCCTCGCCCTGTTATCCCAATCCTGGTATCTTTGATGCTGGGCATAGCCTGTGGTTCATGGCTGCCGGGTCATAAAGTTTATGCGTATTTTGTCATTTTTGTATGTGCAGCCTTAATACTATATTTCGTTCTTCAGAGAAAAACCGCATTAATTTTACCCGTTATTTTATTTTTTGCTTTCGGGTATCTTTCCTTACAGCCATGGGT
>JAIVWD010000051.1:0-13783 GCA_049190315.1 Deltaproteobacteria bacterium
ACTTTTTCTTTAACCATAAATCCAATCTTTTTCTTTTCCTTAACATCCACAGTCAAAAGCTGATCCAAAGTTTCAAAAACAATTTGAAAGCGTTCATCTGTTTGTTCCCTCAATTCAGCAAGCTCTCGCTTTAAATCTTCATTATCAGAAATCATGTGACGAAGCTTTGTAAAGGTTCTCATGATTTGAATATTAACAGCGATTGCTCTATCACTATTTAGAATGCCGGACAGCATGGCAACCCCCTGCTCAGTGAATGCGTGAGGCATTTTCCGTATACCTCCTCTGCCTGACTTTTTTGATGTCACAAATTGTGATATCAAAAAATCATATTCGCTTTTTGAAAGCTGAAACATGAAATCCTCAGGAAAACGTTTTTTATGTCTTTTTACGGCCTGATTTAAAACTCTTGTTTCAACCCCATAAAGCTCTGCAAGATCTTTGTCCAGCATCACTTTAACACTACGAATAAAAAATATTTTACTGGCAACTGCCTCAATTGAAATTAGCTCGGACATAATTTAATCTACCTTTTTATAGCTTTAACACCCCGGACGATTTGCCTTTCCTCAATACCGATTCATTTTCTTACCACTTTCCACCTTTTCAAGACCTTCTCTATTTCAACTACCTCCTCATACCCTTCTTCCGATTCTTTCCCTGTTAACACCAGATCCCACAAACGGCCATTTGGGGTTAAAAGCCTTCTGGAAAGGTCGGGTTCGCCGAAGTCCGTTTTGCCGTAGTGCTCATGAATTTTATCTTTAAGCGGTTGAACCAGAGAGGGATCTATTAAATCGAGTTCATTTAAACGATATAAAAAAGCCTCTGCTGAAACACCAAAGCGATGTTTGATGCGAAGCAGCAGTTCATATGACCAGTGCTTTTTTTGAATCCCTAATTGTTCAACAGTATCGCTCACAGCTTTTGCGGGCATAAGAAAGGTAGCGGCAAAACGTCTTGCCGCACGATGTGCTGTAAAGGGTTTTTCGCCTGAAGAATCAGATGCGGCATTGGTTTGAAACAATTCCACGCCCTGCTGTATAGAATAGGTCAGGATTAAGACCTTTCCCAATTCACAGGCCAGGCAAAAAAGCTGACGTTCAGGATTCTGCCTTGCCGTCAAAAAAAAGAAAGCATTCTGATTTAAAGGGTCATAATATGAAAGACTCTCAATTCCTTTAGGCATAGGAACTACGATTACACGAAAACCAAGGGTTTCAAAGAGTTCAAAATAGTCAAAGACCACGCCGTGTTCAATTCCGGCAAAACAGCGCACCTTTTCCGAAAGCGCTTCCATTCCCCTAATTGTGGGATCGAAGGGAATAACAAGCGGAATATTTGCCCTTTTTTGCGCTTTGCAAATATCTTCAAGAGCACAAAATGCTTCAATTATATCGTGCGACATCGTTATGATCCTGGAAGGCAGTTCTTCATCTTCTCCGCCGGCTCTTGCCGGAAAAGGGGCTTGTGAGCTTTCGTGCTTTAGAGAGCGAAATTTATGTTCATCCTCTGCAAAAAGCGTATCAACCGATACGCCCAGTTCTTTTGAAAGCCGGTAAATGACAGATGCTGAAGGGGCGTTTAACCCCCGTTCGATCCGGCCTAAAGGGACTTCGTTCATCCCGACCCTGGCCGCCAGCTTCGCCATACTCCAGTTGCGCTGCTGTCTTAGCTTTCGTATATTTCTTCCGATAAAACTTAAGTCTAATTTCATAAACTGTATAAATACTATTTGGTTTTAATTTGTCAAGAAATTTTATTAATAATGGATTCTATTAGAGCTTTTTAGTTTCTAACCTAAATTGAGCAGGCTCAAGAGGTAACCTTGGTATGGTAATGCAGAAGGAACTGTCGGGCCGGAGTAAGGCCGCATAAGCGCTAACTTAAGAGAACGGTATTTCTCATTCGTTATTCCGGCGAAAGCCGGAATCCAGGAAGGCATCAGTGAACAAACAGCCGGCGGTTTATATTTTAGCAAGCAAACGAAATAGTACCCTCTATATCGGAGTGACTTCAGACCTTATCAAGAGGATATGGGAACACAAAAACAATATGGTGGAAGGTTTTACCAAACGTTACTGTGTTTATTAACTGGTTTGGTATGAAGTGCACGAGAGTATGAAATCCGCTATTGAGCGGGAGAAGCGATTAAAAGAATGGAAGCGAAAATGGAAACTGGAATTGATTGAAAGCAGCAATCCGAATTGGCAGGATTTGTACAATACGATTGTTTAACTGGATTCCGGCTTTCGCCGGAATGACGCTAAATCCCAGCGTCTCCACAGTACTTTTGCTGTGGAGACTCTACTTCTTCACCACGTTTCTACCTTAATCATGCCATATAAAGGTATAGATTGTTACAAGGTTTAAGGAAGCGGTAACGTGCCGATTACATTATGAAATAGGTTCAGTATAATTTTTGGAAAAAGTCCTAATGTTATTGAAACACCAGCAATAAACAATAGCGGAATCAACATCATAGCCGGAGGATCCTTAATTTCTCCGTGTCCGTGATGCTCAAGATCGGGATTCATTTTGCCGAAAAATATTATTTTTGCCGACCTGAATGTATAAGCTACCGTCAATGTAATTGCAGTGGCTGCAAGTATGGCTATAATCAGACCACCAGGCATCATTTCTATACCGGTATGAAATACTCCTGTGAAAAGAAGCCATTCTGCCGGAAAACTGCTCATTGGAGGGAACCCTGAAAGCATCATGGCACCCATAATCCAAAGTGCAGTTGTTATTGGCATCTTTGACGCCAGCCCGCCCATTTGTCTCATATCCCTGATGCCAGTGGTATATACAAGAATACCTGCTGTTGAAAATAGAATTGTTTTACCCATAATGTGGCTTAAAAAGAAGAACATTCCACCTTCAAGGCTTGTTATAGTTAGCGCAGCTATTCCAAGCAGTGAATACGCAAGCTGGCTTATTGTTGAACAAGCGGCAAAACGCTTAACATCTGTCTGTGCCATTGTAAGAAGTGAGCCGTATACCATGGTTGCCAAGCCCAGTATCAAAAGCGGCATTGAGAATACCTTGAAATCATCGAGAAGAGGAAAGACTAATATTCTGACTATTACATATGCCGCTACATTTGCATAAACAGCAAGCAACCCTGCTATACAGGTTGGATGTTCTGCATGAACCTGTGGCATCCATACCTGAAACGGTACTATAGCCATCTTTGCAAGTAAGGCAACCAGGAAAAACAGAATAATCCAAAAAGTCATTGGATTGCCGGCAAGAGCTGATAGATCCGATATATGAAAGCTTCCAATCTGAGAATATGTCATTAATGCTGCTACAATAAAAAACGATGCGCCTATAATAGCCCACAAAAGACATATCATGGCCACTTTTACTCGATCTACATACCCAAACATCGCCATAATAAAATAAAGAGGTATTGGCAATAGTTCAAGGAAAAAGTACATTGCAATGAGATTTGTAACTAAACAGACCCCCATGAAACCCATTGGGAAACCTAAAAACATAATGTAAAATCGCGTATAGTGATTACGCCAGGTACGTTCATCTACATCTCCATATATTGCCTCAATTCTGTGTTTCACATAATGCATTGCATAAAAAGCAAGGGCTGTACAAAGCATATTTATTATCAATGCAATAGGCAGGCTCAGACCGTCACCAAGAAGGTCAAATGTAATTGCTGAACTCACAAATGGATAATTTTCAACAATTATTTCGCCATGATAAACCCTGATACATGCTAAAAAAAGTAAACCCGTACTATATAGAAGGCTGCATCCGGCCAGCCAACCAGCATTTTTTCCTAATTGCTGTCTGAACAGCAAAATGACAAGTGATGCAATAGCCGGAACAACTACTATTTGTAACAGAATATGAGACATCATTTTATCTCCGCAATGTCATAAAGTTTTATAATAATACCGCAAAAAGAATACCAATAAAAATTGTTAGAATATATACAAGATTAAATGCCAGATCCTCAGACTCTGTCTGCAATCGTAAAAACAGTGCCGGGATTCTATTGACAACAAATCCTGGAATTTTTGTATGTGCCAGATTATCAAAACTTTGTTCAATCTTGTAACCTACAATATTACCAAGTTTAAGAGTTCCGTTCATGATAAATTTTAAATAAAAAGCATCTATATACCATCTATTCCAGAAGAACTGATGAAAAGACTGTAGAATTGAATTACCCTCCACAATAGCCTTTGGATCCCATTTTCTGGAAATGAATATCATATAGGCTGGTATGGCACCTAAAAGTATAGACATTACAGAAAGCACTGAAACAAAGATATGATAATTGAACGGATGTTCTCCGGCAGGCATAACCGGCAGACCTAATGTGCCTGTCAAATTTGTACTAAATCCTTCTTGAATAATATGTTCAACCTTTGGGCCTAACAGTCCAAGGACAACTACAAGAACTGCCAGCACAGCGCATGCACCCCACATGGTTGGGGATGCCTCATGAGGTGGCTTGCCTTCTTCTTTAATATGTTGTATATTTTTGCTCTCCGGCCCGAAAAATATCATGCCTACCATACGTGTTGTATAGAATGCTGTCAGCACAACGGTTAACATTGATAAAATAAATATCGGCATATGATGAGCTTCAAGAGCCTTGAGCAGGATCATATCTTTGCTCCAGAATCCCGGCAAAGGCGGGAGCCCCATCAAGCATAGAGCAGCAATCAACATGGCTATCCACGTAATGGGCATATATTTCTTCATTGATCCCATATCATTCATGTATATTGAATGCGCTGCATGTATTACAGAACCTGCACATAAAAACAGACATGCTTTGAATACTGCATGGCTGACAAGATGAAAGATTCCAGATGTTGTACCCCCAACCAGCACAGACTGGCTTAAACCAGCCATCCCAAGACCAACCCACATGTAGCCGATCTGGCTGACTGTAGAAAATGCAAGCGCTTTTTTCAGTTCGAGTGCAACCAGACCCTGTGTCGCGGCAACAAAGGCCGTAATTACTCCAACCCATGCTACAATTGTAAAAAACATAGCTGCTTCTTCCACGCCTGCTACCCAGTACCCATAGTAAAAAATTGGAATAAACCTTGCGACCAGATAAACACCGCTTTTTACCATTGTTGCAGCATGAATCAAAGCTGATACAGGACCTGGGCCTGCCATTGCTTCAGGAAGCCATTCATGAAATGGAAACTGAGCCGACTTCCCAATAGGGCCCGCCAGAAGCAAACAGGTTGCAAGTATAATCATACCTGGTGTCTTTGCCATTTCAGGAATCCAGATAGATGCAGTTGTATAAAGCTCCATAATATTTAATGTTTTTGCATAGTAGTATACTACAAAAATACCGCCCAGCATCAGCATATCACCCAAACCTGTAACAACCAGGGCTTTTAAACCACAATGCGATGGAGTGGTAAATTTAGTCGGAGCGGGTCCACCTATCCAATACTTCTTCTCGTCTCTCCAGTAGTAACCGATCAAAGCGTAGCTGCACAAACCAACCAGCTTCCATCCAACAAAAAGAAACAATAAGTTATTGACAAGAACGAGTAAAAGCATACTTCCAACAAATAGATTAACCAGCATCAAAAATCTGGTTTTCCCGGGATCTCCCTCCATGTATCCGAGGCAATAAACCGCGATAACGCTGCTTACAATCGCAACGACATTGGCCAGAATAATGCTCAATGGATCTACCAATACACCGAATTCTACTACTATAGGCACTTCAAGCCATATGATTGAACTTTCCAGCGGCAATGCTTCGGGATGAAACAAATTCGGCAATATCATTAGACTGGCGGCTGCAGACAGCAATGGGAATAATACGGCTGCGGCGCTTCGTAGGGTAGGATTGATCCGATCCATCAAAGCGATCATTACTACGCCTATGAAGGGAAAAATCATACACAACCATGCGAGTTGCAAAGTATCCACGTATCGACCTCCTAAAACAGATGATGTGTAACCATCCCTGTTCTCATCATGTTAAAAACTTGCCGGGATGATATGCTGAATCACTGTATTAATTATCTCAGGACTGAAAATACCACAAACCAGTATCCCGGCAGCCATAATCAGTATAGGTATAAGCATACTTATTGGAACTTCATCTAACCTGTATGTTATATAGGGAGTTGTTCTTGAATAATCCGGAATTACATCTTCAAACGCTGCAATCTTTATGACCCTGAAGAAGTAAATAACATTAAGAATACTGCTCGTTAACAGCACAGCTACAAAAACCCACTGTTTAGCATCAATTGATCCTATGATTAAATACATCTTGCTGAAAAAGCCACATGTCGGCGGTATTCCAACCATAGAAAAGGCACCAATTAAAAACGCCGTCATGGTAAACGGCATTTTTCTGTAAAGATCTTTAAATCCTGTAATATTACAGGATCCTGTCTTGTATATGATAGCCCCTGCGACCAGAAACACACAGCCTTTTGTAAAAGCTTCATTTAGAATGTGGAGTACAGCACCGGTAAGGCCAGATCTGTTTGCCAGTCCTATTCCTAAAGCAATGTATCCAATCTGTGCCACAACTGAGTAAGACAGCATCTTCTTTAGGTCATTTTGGGCGATGGCATATATCGAACCGACGATTACGGCAACTGCCGCCATCCAGGTGAGTATGGTTGTCACAGGAATTATCTCTATGAAGAAAACGGGCTTAAAGACAGTAAACATAATCCGTATCATCATGTATGCCGCTACCTTTGTCATTAAGGGCGCCACCAGGCCGCTGACCGTTGAAGGAGCATCAGTATACGCATTGGGAGCCCATGCATGCAAAGGATAAAGCGCCATCTTCAGGCCGATGCCCACGATCATAAAGACGCCTGCCGTCAACACAACTCTGGAATGGTAGAATTCCGGCAATCGCTGGGCCACGTCCAGCATATTCAGCGAGCCGGTAATAATATACAGGTAACCTACACCAAGAAGATAAAACGAGGCTCCTATTGTACCCATTATGATATATCGAAACGTTGCAAAAGGAGCTCCATCCCTGCCTATGGCCATGAGAGCATAACATGAAAGTGCAGCGATCTCTAAAAACACAAATACATTGAACAGGTCCCCTGTTACAACTATTCCGAGAAGGCCTGTAACAAGGAGCAGGAAAAGCGTATAGAACGGAACAACCTTTTCGGGCATTTCCTTTTCAACGCTTTTTTTGGAATATATGGAAACAATTAGACTGATAACCGATATTATCACCAGAACAAATGCATTGAGATAATCTATTGCATACTCGATCCCCCACGGAGGGGCCCATCCTCCGAGATAATATGAAAATGGCCCGCTCTCTATTACTCTATTTAAAATGCTAAGAGATGCTATAAGTGGAACAACGAGAACGGCAACGACCCATGGGTGGCACAGTCCTTTTTTCCACCATCCAATAACCGGCACAAAAAGAGCGGCCATTAGAGGAATGACTATTACAAGAGCAGCAAATTGGGTTGCCATATCTAAACTCCCGTGTCTTTTCTTATTTTCATAATTTCATCAAGCTCCAAGGTCTTATATCTCCTGAAAATCAGGATAAGCACCGCAAGGGCAACACCTGTTGTGGCAATTGAAACAACTATTGCCGTTAGCATCAGTACATGAGGAAGAGGATTAATATAACTGGCGACATCGATAATAGCATTTCCATGCCCGTGCGCCGCATGGGCATCCCCCAAAAATATCGGAACTGTTGCTCCGCCCTTCTTTACTCCGATGGAAACGTAAAAAAGAATCACAGCAGACTGAAATATATTCATCCCGATCAGCTTCTTAACCAGATTTTTCTTACCCATCATTGCATAAAGCCCGATCAGCAGCAAAATGATATACACCCAGAAGTTGTATTTACTGATAATGTACTCAAGCATATCAGTCTCCTTCTCCCTTTCGCTTTTTTCTTAACATAAGTATACAGCCCATCCCGGCGGTAAAAATAACCGCAGTTTCACCCATGGTATCGTATCCCCTGTAATCACCCAGGACGGCAGTAACCATATTGGGAGTTGCTGTTTTTTCCAAAGCTTCCCGAATATACTTTGGTGAAACATGGCTGTTGGCCGGAGAATTTGGATCACCCCAATCGGGCATATCTTCAACACCGTATATAAGCAATGCCCCTGTTAAAACTATTATGAGTATCGCAATAACTTTCAATCCTTTGACCTCCTTTTTGTTTTACTGACAGCCGCAATAAACAATACTGTTCCAACTCCCGCGCCAACGGAGGCTTCGGTAAAAGCAACATCCACCGCCCCCATCTGAGTATAGAGAATGCACATAAAGAAGCTGTAAGCGCCAAGTATAATAACAGCAGCCAAAAGATCCTTAACGGTGATAGCTGCAATCGCACAGATAACGACAAAGATACAGAAAATAAGATCAAGTTGCCAGATCATTTGCTTCCCTCCCTGGTCCAGGGTTTAACACCGCACCGAAAAGCAGCTCTTGAAATAGCGTGGGTTGCAGTAGGATTAGCCAAGAAAACAAAAACTGCGACAACGACTATCTTTATACTGTCTAAAATAGCCCCGTTATATGCTGCATGATATATAGAAAGACCGACAAGCGTTATAAGCACTGCCAGTGTGTCGCCTTTTCCCGTAGCATGCATCCGGGAATAAAAGTCCGGAAAACGCAGGAAGCCAATTGTCCCTGTGGCAAAAAAGAAACACCCCACTAAAATAAATATCACAGATATTCCTGTTACAACTTCCATCAAATTTCACCTCTCCCTTCAAAGTACTTTGCTGCCGCTAATGTCCCGATAAAATTCAGAATAGCGTAAACCATGATGATATCCAAGAACATCTCTATCCTGCCATAGATAAATCCCATAAGTGCCAGTACCACCAACGTTTTTGTGCCGATTGCTCCAACTCCTACAATCCGGTCTATAATAGTCGGCCCGTACACCACCCGATAGAGACAAAGGAAAACAAGCAAACAAAGGAAAATACTCGCGCCTAAATAAAAATTTTCCATCTCAATACTCCCAGGTTAGCTGTTAAGCTGTTAAGCTGATTAGCTGATTAGCTTAACAGCTTAGTAGCTAATTTATTGCTTTAATTAACCGTTAAGTTGTATTTATTAAGCTTTGAATACAATGTGCTGCGGCTCACATTGAGCTGTTTTGCAACTTTTAATTTGTTCCAGTTATTCTCCTGCAAAATTTTCATAAGGAATCTTTTCTCATTTTCCTCAAAAGAGGTTATCCCTTCATTTTTTTCTTTTAACACTTCATGTAAGATGCGGGAAGGCAGTAACTCACGCTTAACTTCTTCACCTTCTGCCAGAAGGAAGGCATGTTGTATTGAGTTTTCCAACTCCTTGACATTGCCTGGCCAGGAATAGTCCATTAACACCTGCATAGTATCGGATGTAACACCTCTAACATTTTTTCCTATTTCTACATTCAGTATCTCTAAAAAGCATTCTATTAGAAGGGGGATATCATCTTTCCTCTGCCTTAAAGAAGGCAGATGTATATTAATTACATTCAGCATATAAGAAAATTCTTCATTAAAAGTTCCTTTTTCGACCTCTTTCCCAAGATCAGTATTAACAGCGGCAATAATCCTGACATCTGTCTTAATACTTTTTTTTCCTCCAAGCCTTTTTATAGACCCGTCCTGTAAAAAATCCTGAAGTTTGATCTGTGTTAATGGAGACATTTTATCAATCTCACTCAAAAACACTGTCCCGCCATTATTCTGCTCCAGACATCCTTTCTTTTGAGATGCCGCCCCTTCAAAGGCGCCTGTTTCATGACCAAAAAGCCCGCTTTCTACTATAAACCTCGGATAAGCTGAGCAGTTATACACATCAAAAGGTTTATCTTTTCTCGAGCTGTTCAAATGGATACATCTTGCCACCAATGCCTTCTCCGTACCCTCTTCACCCTGGATCACAACCGAAGTATCAGTAGGGGCCAGATTCAATATCATATTGTAGATCTGCTGCATTCTGGCAGACTGTTTATTGATCTCCTGTATCTTCAAGCTCTCTTCCCTTGAATATTCTTTTCTTTTGAAGGAAGCCCCCCTGTGGCTATATCCAAAAAGATTGAGAACATAGCGGCCATAACAGCAATGCCAACACCGGTCTCAATACCAAGAATACCAAGCGATCTTGCCTGCGGTATCCCTACGTGAAATATCTTGTCAAGCGCTCCATAATCCAGATAATTACCCCCGAGTATAATGCACAACAACCCTATTCCAGAAAATATAAAAACTCCAAGACTACATAAAATGGTGTTTAATCTTTCTGACATCATGCGCAAAGCATTGTCCAGCCCATAAGTTATGACCAATAGAACTAAACTTGCCCCTAAAATTACTCCTCCCTGGAACCCTCCTCCAGGGCTGTAATGTCCATGAGCGATAACATACAGAGCATAAATCTGCATAAAGGGTATCAGCAATCTGGAAAGTGTCTTTACAATAACGTCATCTGATTGTTTAGTCATCATAATCGTTTACCCCGGTCATTTTTCCTAAAACTTATTGAGCTTTCAGCTTTAATCTTTACTTCAGTGCTACAAAAACAGGTGCCATATCGAGAGTATCCTGTACATATACATGGTCGGCTTCCATGAATACATGCGCAATCCTGTCCTCCATCTCGCCGGTCATAAGGTCTTCAGCGGTCTTTTTACTCACAGCGTGTACATAATATATGCCGTCTTTAACATCTACTGTGATAGTCCCTGGAGTAAGAGTAATAGAGTTGGCAAGTGTTACCATGGAGATATCACTTTCCAGTTTTGACTTGAACTTAATTATCTTTGGGTCTATCAGATTTTTTGGCCCCAGAGCCAATCGAACAACATGCAGGTTGGACAAAACGATCTGGTAGAGAAGCCATGGAATATAAGTAATAAATCTTTTTACTATTACACGCATATCTCCTGCTCTTGGATTGGCAAAAAGGAGACCATGCGATACGTGTGACACCAAGCCGCAACAAAGAACTCCGATGCTGATATGAAATAAATCATAGTGCCCTGATAAGAGCAGCCAGAAACCAAACAAAATGATAAACGTTGCTACGAATCTGGTAATCTCGGTCTTTGTTTGCCTGGCGCCTTTAAATATTGCCTCCACTCTTTTTCTTTGGACGGACTGGGCTTCAGAGGTCAATCGAGCAGCAATGTCCAAAACATCCTTGCTCCTCTCTCTTGCTTTCTCTAATATCTCAAAGGACTCATCCGTGGCCTGGACCAATATAGTTACTTCCATTCCGTTCCTCTTTTTTTACTAAATATGGCCTTGTTTTCCTGCGTTCACACAAAAAATACGTTTTCCGAATTCAAAACGCTTTATCTAAGAAGGAACCAGCAATGCAGGAACAGGGGTTCTCTCTACTACGCGGCACGAATGTTTTCCTATAAAAATATCTTTAAAGCTTTGCCCCGACGTTGCCCCCATGACTATTGATGTAGAATTATAATCTTGCGCTGCAAGAATGATCTCATCAACAGTTTTGCCCGCATATACATGATATTCTGCGTCAATTCCCTCTTTTAAGCATTTATTGCGCGTTTCTCTTAATTTTTCCATAAGCCGTCTCAGATCACGCACAGTCAATTTCTTGTGTATTACATTTACAATATCAAGCTCGTTGATTAATTGCTTAAAACCGAGTATAATCTGAAGCGCCTTTTCAGATGCCTGAGACCAATCGGTCGCAAACAAAACACGCTCAAATGCCCCTTTTGAAATAAGCTTCAATCCTGTTTCATCTTTGTCAACTATCAGGACAGGCACGCTTGCCTCCTTAATAAGTTTTTTAACAATAGAATCACCAAACAAAATTCTTCTTTTCTTTTTATCAAAATGAACCACGGCGAATGATATCTGATTTTCATGGATTGTGTTCAAAACACCACCGGACAAATTTCCGGAGTCAATTTTTATAGTAGCTTTCAAGCCATAGCCGTTTAATATTTCTTTCCATTGCTCAAACACCTCAGAAGTTACATCCTCTGGTTTATCCTTTATTACACAAAGGAAAATTATTTCCTTGAAGCCAATATCGCTAAAACCTGACAATCCTTCCAGCACCTTGGAACTTGGGCGCCTAAGATCTGTAGCATATAATATTTTTCCGCCCATTATCTCCCCTTTTTAATAGATATCGATCTTAAACCTGCCTTGAAACTTAAATTTTATTTTATTAAAGCAACATTCGTGCCTTTATGATCAAAATGCATGTCTGATCCTGTTTTTTCAGGTGTTACCAAAATTTGCAGTTGCAGGCATGAATAATATCATCAACACAAAGTGACCAAATTTTGGACACATAATAGTAATTTTTCAGAAACATCTTTATATCTTTGAATAATATTATGTAGGATTTTTGTACACATTTTGCCTAAAAACTGTACAATAATATTTTCCCATCTCTTTGAGCTTTAATACGCTTGTAAAAAAGTCCTTTTTTACAAGTGGTTGCGGATTTAGGACTTACAAATTATTAACAACTTGATAAAATTAGAAAAACCACAATTTTTTATACTTTTTTACGAGATCATCAGCTTTAAAAAAACTCAAGCGCGGACGCCTTCTTAACGCTCTTAATTGCGCTTAATAAACACTTGACAATTTAACAATTATCTGTTTAATTAATATTAAAAAAAGTTTGCTTATAAATTTATAGCTGTTGACTGAAAAACTGTGGTTAAGGAGGATGTTCTATGAATCTTAAAAAAATGCTGTTTGTGACCAACTTTGATAAATTGTGGTTTGACGCTCTGGAATCACTGATGGATCTCAGAAAATCAGGCCTTAATCATGTAGTTTTTCTCCATGTAATAGAAAAAGATAAAGTCGCAATGCGTCGTGGAAAAGGCTACCTCAAAGAGGAAGAGGTCGGTCTCAAACAAATGGCGGATGTGCGTTTTATAGATTGGGCGGAAAGCATATTTGAAAAAGGAATGGAATGCGGCGCCTATGTTGTAGTTGGTAATTATATCCCCAAGATTCTCTCAACGGCTGAAACAGAAAAAGCGGATCTCATAGTGATAGAAGCCCATGAGAGGTCAAAAGTAGAAAAACTGTACGTGGATTCAACGGTACTGGAACTCCTCCGGCGAACCAAGACTCCTGTATTAGTGCATAAATATATGCTGCCTTCAGGAAAGACCAACGAAAAGCCTTTTGAGGTACCTCTCTTTGCAACAGACTGGTCTTCTCCATGTGAAAGAGCATTGGAGCAGATTATCGACATTAAAAACAGTGTTAAAAAAGTAGTAGTGGTTCATGTTGTCAGTGAGGATTCTATGAAGGGAAAATCCAAACATGACCTTCAAATGCTTCAAAAAGAGAATAAGAAAAGGCTGGAAGATGTCCGTATTACTTTTGAAGACGAAGGAATAGAAACTGAGACTCATCTGTATATGGGAGAAGTCGTTCCGCAAATTGAAAACGCCTCGCGTGAACATGGCGCCACAATGATCATTACAGGCTCAACAGGGAAAGGAGCATGGCGAGAGCGATGGCTGGGAAGTATTTCTCAGAAATTGGCGGAATCATCGGAACTTCCCACGTTGTTAATACCTTAAAACCCGGTCGAGTTGTTAAATAGTAAGGTTCTCTCATTAACTACTCGGATACTTGATTAAAAAAGGCGGATAAGCAATTATCCGCCTTTTTCATTTCAACCTAAGTTGAGCGATTTTTTGCGAAGAAATGTGCCGAGATCTTGATGCAGCAAGGTTTGCGAAAAGCGTAGGCATACCAATGGCTATGTC
>JAIVWD010000052.1:0-13751 GCA_049190315.1 Deltaproteobacteria bacterium
ATCTGGCAAGATTTGAACTGGCCTCTGAAGGAGCAATGACATAATAGGCCGCAACCGCATATTCACTATGTGGAAGAGAGACTTCCACACATTCGGCGCCAAGGCCCTCAATGGTCATTACTGCATTTTTCACTGCTTCTGAAACTTCAGCATCCAGGCCGGACAAAGCATTATATTCCTTTGGAATGCCGACTTTAACGCCTTTTAATCCTTTTTCAAGAAATGTTGTATAATCAGGCACATCCATCGGCACTGATGTGGAGTCTCCAGCGTCATAACCGGAAATAGCATTCAACAATACAGCGCAATCCGGAACATCCTTTGTCAAAGGGCCAATCTGGTCAAGCGAAGAAGCAAAAGCTACAAGGCCAAAACGGGAAACTCTTCCATATGTCGGTTTCATGCCGACCACTCCGCAGTGAGAAGCGGGCTGCCTTATTGACCCACCTGTATCTGAACCCAGAGACCCTAAACACATATCAGCAGCAACTGCCGCGGCTGACCCTCCGCTTGAACCGCCGGGAATATATGATAAATCCCATGGATTATTTGTCAGTTTAATGCCTGAGTTCTCTGTAGATGAACCCATAGCAAATTCATCCATGTTTGCCTTTCCCACAATCACTGCACCTGCTTTTTTCAGCTTTTTTATTACAAATGCATCATAAGGGGGCACAAAATTTTCAAGAATCTTTGATGCACAGGTAGTACGAAGATCTTTTGTGCAAATAAGATCTTTTATTGCCAAAGGTATGCCCGTAAGGTGTGTAATATTGCCTTCTGCAATAGCCTTGTCGGCAAGTTCCGCCTGAGCCATTGCTGTTTCACCGGCAACAGTAATATATGCCCCCACGCGCGGTTCAACAGACTCAACTCGATCAAGAACGCTTTTTGTCAGCTCCTGTGAAGATATCTCTCTGCTTTTTAATAGCTTGTGGGCTTCATGTATAGTAAGTTCGTAAAGATTCATTTTCTTATCCTGCTCCTTTTTACCCTATAACTTTCGGAACCACAAAATTCCCATCCTCTTTTTCAGGAGCATTTGCAAGAGCTTTATTTCTGTCAAGATGCTCTTTTACTTTGTCTTCACGAAAAGCATTGGTCAGAGAAATCGCATGTGAAGTCGGGGCCACACCTTTGGTCTCAACACGATTGAGCATATCAACGTATTCCAGTATATTATCTATTTGTCCGGCAAACTTGCCGATGGACTCTTCATCCAGATCAAGCCGGGCAAGATTCGCAACATGAACTATTTCTTCTTTAGTAATTTTCATTAATTTCTCCCGATAAACAAAAGTGAAAATTGAATAGTGAAAATTGAATATTTGTGGAATCGCTTCGCTCTGTTTCTTTTTAAAAATTGACAGAATTCCTTCAATCTTCAATTTTCAATAGTCACTTTTCAATCCTGTGATCCCTGATCCCTATCTATTCACAAGGATCGGACCATATTTTTCCTTTTTTAACTTATTAAGAGTGCTGCCTGCCTCAGCCTTATCTTTGAAATAACCTATCCTTACTCTGTGCCAGATACCTTTCTCAGGAATATTGCTTGAAATCCTGTAAGCAGGGTATCCTTTTTTTTTCAGCTTTGCCACCATTTCATCAGCATCTTTTGAATCCTTTAAAGATGCAACCTGGATTGTAAGTTTTTTATCAGTTTCTGTTAAGTTCTTTTGCTTGTCTTTATTTATTATTTTAGATTTGCCGGAAATTACCCTTTTCTTAACTTTTACTGGCTCATTTTTAGACAGATGTTTTGTTTCTTGTTTTTTAGATATACCAGCTCCATTATTCTTATCTTTTTGGTTCTCCTTCAGCGCCTCGTAAAAGCCGAAATCTGTTTTATTTTTAACCCCATCTGAATCAATTTTAAACCGTTTTTGCTCTTTCCTGATAACAGCTTCTTTTAAAGCAACCAGTTCTTTCTGAAGTTTCTCAATATCAAATTTTACAGGAACCGTATCCCTCCCAACGAGAACACCTAAAACAAACATCCATGCAGAAACAAAAACAATCAAAAAAATCCAGACCGAAGGCTCTTTAGGAACAAACTGAAGAGAAGGCTTTTTTTTATCTTTTTTATTCTTCATTACTACTCAGGTTGTCTGGTTCACGGTTCACGGTTCACGGTTGGCCACTTTGCTCTTTAACCTTGAACCGTGAACCGTGGAACCGTGAACCTGAGTTGTTACAATTACATTTTTTCAGGTGCGGACACGCCGAGCAGTGATAAACCGTTTCGGATTATCTTTTTAACTGCAATTACGAGATAAAGTCGTCCAATGGTCAATTCAGCCTCATCTGTAAGCACTCTGTGTTTATTATAATAGGCGTGAAAAGCTGATGCAAGATTCATCAGATAATACGTGATCCGGTGGGGTTCCATATACTCCGCACTGCACCTTATTATTTCGGGGTAACGCGCCATAATCTTAATTAATTGTATTTCCTCAGGTTCATTAAGTCTGGATATTGCAGCATCATTCCGGACTATCTCACTTATTCCTCTTTCCTGTGCCTTCCGGACAATACTTGATATCCTGGCATGCACGTATTGAACGTAATACACAGGATTATCATTTGTCTTCTTTTTGGCAAGTTCCAGATCAAAATCAAGTGCGCTCTCATAATGACGCGTTAAAAAAATAAATCTTGCCGCATCACTGCCGACTTCACTGATTACGTCTCTGAGGGTAACAAACTCACCGGATCTGGTTGACATTGCAACAGGCTCTCCATCGCGCAGCAGATTGACAAGTTGAATCAGAATAACATTAAATTTGTCTCTGGTGTGACCTGAAGCCTCAATTGCGGCTGACACCCTGGGAATATATCCGTGGTGATCAGCTCCCCATACATCAATAACTCTTTCAAAACCTCTATCAAACTTATCTTGATGATATGCTATATCAGAAGCAAAATACGTTGTCAGGCCGTTACTGCGAACAACAACACGATTTTTTTCATCTCCAAAATCTTTAGTTCTGAACCATAGCGCCCCATCATCCTCAAATATAATATTTTGTTTGCGGAAATCATTTATTACTCTATCCACCTTGCCGGAATCAAAGAGGCTCTGTTCGCTGTACCATCTGTCAAATACTACCCCGAAAGACTCTAAATCTTCCTTTATCTCAGAAAGAATATTTTCCGCTGCAAAACGAGCGCAATAAGAGATAGCGTCCTCTTCGCCTTGTGAAAAAAGTTTATCCCCATTATCGTCCCTTACTTTTCCCGCTAAATCACGAACATAGTCGCCCTGGTAACAGTCTTCAGGGAATTGAACATCTGCTTCAAACAGTTCCTTATATCGCAGGAAAACAGAGCGGCCAAGTGTATTTATCTGCCTTCCGGAGTCATTAATATAGTATTCTTTTTCAACATTATAACCGCAGAACAAAAGGATGTTTGCCACGCTATCTCCAACAGCAGCACCTCTGCCATGTCCAACATGCAGCGGACCTGTAGGATTTGCGCTTACGAATTCCACCTGGATTTTCTTCCCTTTACCAATATCTGAAGCGCCGTAAAGTGCATCCTGTTCATGAACCTTTTGTAAAACAGGATGCCAGGAATGTTTATTTAAGAAAAAATTAATAAACCCCGGCCCTGCGATTTCAGTTTTATCAAGTATTTCATCCGGGTCGTTTATATTTTTTATAATTGCATCGGCAATTTTTCGGGGCGGCATCTTCTGGATTGATGCCATAACCATTGAAATGTTCGTCGAAAAATCACCGTGAGACCCGGCATTAGGCACTTCAACTTCAATCTCCGGAAAATCCGACGATGGCAAATCGCCATTATCATATGCATCTTTCAATGCATTATTAATCATGTTTTTGATTTTCTGTTTCATTTTATTCCATAAATTAAAATTAAATTCATCCAGGAACGTACTGAGTGCGTACTGAGTGTCAAAGCTTGAATTGTGAATAAGGCACCGCTACAATTCAAGCTTTGTCACCATTGAGCACTCAAGTCGTCTCAATCCTTAAAGGTTATGCAAACATTAATCGCCCTTTAGCTCGCGGAATTTCACGCCCCAGCTCTTTTGCAGTTTCAATCCACTCATTTATAATAATTTCAGCATTTGAAAGGGCTTTTTGATACGTTTTTCCATCTGCCATGCATCCAGGCAATTCAGGAACTTCGGCAATAAACGATTTATCTTCGGCACTCCAAAAAATAATTATTTCATATTTAGTCATCGTCTACTCCCCAATTTAGTTTGTATTTTAATATGATATTTCGAATCTGTTTAACTTGATAGGGTTTGGCTTTTGAACCAATCGGTTGTAAGTTCAATATTTCCTCAACATCATTCATAGTGAATATATGATGGTCACCTCGTATTCGCTCAACAAATCCAAGCCTCTTCAGCAAATTACATAATCCGGAAAACGGAATATTGGCATCTGAAGTGCCACGAAGGATTTTTATTAAAAGCTTGTCATGTGTGGCCATATTATATCCTGATCCTAAATAGAATTTACTTTTGTAAATGCATAACGTACGTATAGAGTTTAATCTATTGTCCCGCAGTACAAGAATATTGGAAAGTTCGGTTTGGCGGAAACAGTTTGAAAAGCTCGGACGATATGTTTAATCAGCGGGATGATGGATAAAACTTTCTTGGACTGTGCCGCTCCGATCAGCAGCTAATTACCTACCATTATCTATGGGGATTGTAAAGCTGTGATTCTGCGTCAGGATATGTAAATTTTCGAAGTTTATAACTCTCATCAATCTGAAATTTAGCTTATATAAGCGAAAAAAAAGATTTGCCAATAAAACTCAATTGATAGTGACTGTATGCCATTTTCCACCAGGTACCAGTAAATGGAATAAGATTGAACATCAAATGTTTTCTCATATTTTACGACCTCATTTGTTCTTTAAAATAAAAAAGGACTTACTGAGGGTAGTATAAAAGAAAAGATATGGATCTATTATAAATGGAATGCGGAAAAAAACGAAATTCTTGCAAGGGAAAGAGGTGTTACATTTGAAGAAATTGTCCAGAGAATTGGATCTGGAGCTAAAGTCATAGAAACAGACCATCCCAACAAGAAGAAGTATCCGAATCAAAAAATACTGATAGTTGATGTGGATGGATATGCTTATTTAGTTCCATGTGTTATAAATAAAAACGAGCTGGCATAATCCATCGTCTTGACTCTGTGGAACAAACCTATCCCATATTTCTCATAAGCAGCAACGGCTTTTTCCTATCCTTTCTTGCGTTTGAATGCAAATTCCTTAACCATGCAATATAAGACAGGAATAATAAATACTGAAATAAAGATCACAAACATTCCGCCAAAAGAGGGAATCGCCATCGGCACCATGATGTCTGAGCCTCGACCGGTAGAAGTAAGAATAGGGATCAAAGCAAGCATGGTGGTTGCGGAGGTCATAAGGCATGGCCTGATTCTACGTAAAGCTCCCTCGACTGTAGCCTTACGGATATCATCAATGGAACTGATATTGCCTGATGCAAATCTCTGATCAAGGTATGTCGCAATCACCACGCCATTGTCTGAGGCAATCCCAAAAAGGGCAAGAAAGCCAACCCAGATGGCAACACTTAGATTTATAGAATGAACCTGAAAAATTTCACGCATGTCAGCGCCCAGTATGCTAAAATTGAGAAACCATGGTTGACTATACAGCCAGATCATTAAAAAGCCTCCGGCCCATGCCACGGCAATTCCTGAAAATACCATTGTTGTGGTGGGAATCGATCTGAACTGAAAATATAAAATTATGAAGATAATAAAAAGGGCAAGAGGAAGTATAACCTTCAGCTTTTTTTCAGAACGAACCTGGCTTTCATAGCTTCCTGCAAATGTGTAAGTGACACCTGCCGGAAGTATAAATTCTTTGGTTTTTATTTTTTCTTCTATGTCTTTCCTGCAATCTTCTACAACATCTACCTCAGCATATTCCGGCTTTTTGTCAAAAATGACATAACCTATCAGAAACGTATCTTCACTCTTAATCACCTGCGGACCTCGCAAATACCGAATGCTGGAAAGCTGTGCAACAGGTATCTGCGTGCCGTCCGGCGCCGGGACAAGAATTTTTTCTAAGGATTCGATCTGATCCCTTAGCTCACGCATGTAGCGAACACGGACAGGGTAACGTTCCCTGCCTTCGACTGTAGTGGTGATTCTCTTTCCGCCAATAGCAACCTCAATGACATCCTGTATCTGCCGCAGTTTGATTCCATATCTGGCTATGGCTTTACGGTCTATGTCTATTTCCAGGTACGGCTTTCCAACTATCCTGTCTGCAAGGACTGAACCTGGTTCTACTGAATGGACTTCTTTGAGGATTTTTTCAAGCTGCAATCCTACCATATCAATGGTTTCCAGATCAGGGCCTTTTATCTTGATACCCATAGGAGCGCGCATTCCGGTCTGAAGCATTACGATACGGGCAGCTATGGGCTGGAGTTTCGGAGAAGGCACTGTCCCGGGAAGATGTGCGACACGAATGATCTCATTCCAGATGTCATCAGGCTTCTTTATATGCGGACGCCATAATCTAAATGGTTTCCCGCCGGAGTCCGGGATAAGATCGCCATGTTCATTTCTGACAAAGCCACCTTTATCAAATTTAAAACGTATCCGGCGGCCATCTCTATCTGTTACGTATTCTGATTTGTAGTTTATGATTGTCTCGATCATGGAAATAGGCGCAGGATCGAGAGGTGTCTCTGCTCTTCCCAGCTTTCCTACCACTGATTCAACTTCAGGTATGGAACGGATCGCCATGTTCTGCCTCTTCAGGACATCTAATGCTTCTCCTATTGAGGCATGAGGCATAATGGTCGGCATATAGAGGAATGAACCCTCATCCAGGGGAGGCATGAACTCTTTTCCCAGGCCGGGAAATTTATCATTAAAATATGCCATGGCTCGTGTATTCTGTATGGTTTCAGGAAGCCAGCCGAACCATGAATTAAAACCGAGCCAGATAAACCCCCCAAAGAATAATAAAACAATGGGAAGAGAAAGAAAGGTAATTTTATGGACAAGGAACCACCGAAGCAGTGTACCGTAGAAATATTGAAAAAGGTAAAAGAAACCCAAAAGCCCGCCGATTAAGCCCCCCACAAAGACTATGTTTTTCAAAAAACCCTTTTCCGGACCAAGCGGAAGCCATAGCCTGGTTAGGATTATGGCAACAAGAAGTGCTGTCAGCACCACTCCAAATTTGTGGATGATATTCCTTGTTTTTTTTGAGATTTTTCTTTTTTTCTTTATCCTCTCGCGAAAAAGGAGATGGGCGAAAGGAGGAATTATTGTAAATGCCACTATAAGCGATGCAATCAGGGCAAAGGTCTTGGTAAAGGCGAGAGGCTTGAAAAGCTTACCTTCCGCAGCTTCTAAGGCAAAAACCGGAAGAAAGCTTACCACGGTTGTTGAAACCGCTGTCAGGACAGCCCCTGCCACCTCGCTTGCTCCCTTAAAGATTATCTCTTTACGGTTCTGTCCAGGCTTTGCTTCTCCAAGATGTTTCAGGATATTTTCGCAGACAATGATACCCATATCCACCATTGTTCCGATTGCAATGGCAATCCCTGAGAGTGCAACAATATTTGCATCCACACCAAAAAGCTTCATTGCAATAAAGGAAAGCAGGATGGCAAGTGGGAGAAGACCGGATATAAGTAAGGAGCTTCGGAAGTTGACGACAAAAAGAATAATCACGATTATGGTAACAAGAATTTCTTGAATCAGCGCTGAATTGAGTGTCCCCAATGTCTCATAAATCAGGCCGGTACGGTCATAAAAAGGAACGATCTTAACCTGGCTTATCGTGCCGTCAGAAAGTTTTTTTTGGGGAAGGCCGGGCGATATCTCAACGATCTTCGCCTTTACGTTTTTTATGGCAGCAAGAGGATTTTCACCATAACGGACAACTACCCCGCCCCCAACAGCCTCTGCCCCTTCTTTGTCTAACGCACCTCTGCGAAGGGCGGGTCCCAGAACAACGCGCGCCACGTTCTTTATATAAACAGGGATGTTGTCATTGACCTTAATGACGGTGTTTTCAATATCTTCTATTGTTTTTAGAAAACCGATCCCGCGTATTACATATTCGACCCTGTTGACCTCGATTGTGCGGGCTCCGACATCTGCATTCGACATCTTGATAGCCGTAAAGACCTCTTCAAGTCTCACACCATAGGCACGCATGGCATCAGGATCGACATCAACCTGGTATTCCCGGACATGGCCTCCTACCGAGGCAACCTCTGCTACTCCATCAGCGCTCAACAGCGCATATCTCACATACCAGTCCTGGATTGTCCTGAGTTCGTGAAGATCCCAGCCGCCGGTTGGATTCCCGTTTTTATCCTGGCCCTCAAGAGTGTACCAGAATATCTGACCAAGGGCTGTGGCATCCGGCCCTAATGCCGGTTGGACACCCGGAGGGAGTGTGCCTGAAGGAAGGCTGTTCAGTTTTTCCAGGATCCTTGTTCTTGACCAGTAGAAATCAACATTTTCCTTAAAAATAACGTAAATTGTCGAAAAACCGAACATTGAATACGCGCGGATAGTTTTGATTTCAGGAACACCTAATAGAGCAACAGTAAGCGGATATGATACCTGGTCTTCTACATCTTGAGGTGAACGACCCATCCACTCAGTAAAAACAATCTGTTGATTTTCTCCTATATCAGGAATGGCGTCAACCGGTATGGGATTGCGCGGCAGGTCTCCAATCTTCCAGTCAAAAGGCGCAACAACTACACCCCATACTATTACAAGAAAAATCAACAAAAATATGACCAGCTTATTTTCTATACAAAACCGGATGATTTTATCGAAGAAAGTTTGCCGGTCGCCGTTTTTAATGTTTGTGGACAGCACTCATACCTCCACCCTCTGGGTTCATCATGCTCGGCTTAGCCTCGATCTGCATTGCACTGTCAATCTTGAAGTTCCCGTTCACCACAACTGATTCCCCTTCATGCAGCCCTTTAAGGACTATGTAATAGTTTCCTGCACGAGGCCCTAAAACAACCTCGCGGCCCTCAAACATGGTACTGTTGTCAGGGATTCGAACATACACTACTGCCCGTTTGCCGGTAATCAGCGGGACAGTGGCAGGAATTACGATGGGCGCATCTTTTGGTTCCGCAGCAGCATATCCGAGCATCTCTGCCTGCACTAACGGCATACCGCAGATGTCACATTTTCCAGGTCTGTCCTTTATAATCTCCGGATGCATCGGACTTATCCACTTGCCGGCCAGGTCCGGTTCAACAACCTTACCGCCGGCAGACATCATGGAATATACTATTCCTCTGACAAACATGCCCGGTTTTAACCTGCCGTCTTTATTTTCTACGTTAACTCGAACCGCTATTGTCCTGGTCTTTTGATTCAGTATTGGATCAATAAAAGAGATCCTTCCTTCAAATCGCTCGCCAGGATAAGCCTCTGTCCGGATTTCTACCTTCTGTCCATAGCGAATCCACGTGATATCTGATTCATATGCCTCTAATTTTACCCATACACGGTTGAGGTCGGCAATCGTATATATTTTGGTACCCGTGTTGACATACATACCTTCCATCGCGTTTTTATGTATGACCGTACCGCTTATAGGAGCATAAATGGTGATATGATCTGAGGCCTTGTTTTTCTTTTCGATTTGTTTGATCTGCGCGTCCGTCAATCCCCAAAGTCTTAATTTTTCACGCACGGCCTCAAGTATTGAAAAGGAGTCTTTTTGTACATATTTTTTAGCGTTGTTTTTTGTTCTCACTCTCTTTAATGCCTGAATCAACTCTTCCTGCGCGGTTAATAGCTCAGGGCTGTAAAGATATACCAGATGATCCCCTTTCCTTACAGAAATACCGGTATAGTCAACGTAAAGACGATCAAGCCGGCCCGGCACCCGCGCTGTAATATATGCCAGCTTTGTTTCATCATAATCAATCTTTCCGAACATACTGATTTCAGCCGTAACAAACTTTCTTTCCACAGGCATCACCTGAATGGATGCAAGCTTTTGGGCTGTATCGGAAAGGGTAATATGACGCATATGTTTCATAGCGGAATGGCCTTTGTGGACGTCTGATGAGTGTTCAACAGCCTTTTCCGTCACAGGGCTCTTTTTTATGAGATATCCAAAAGAAAAAGAAATGACGAGTAATATCAGAATTAGAAATACAGAGTACTTTTCCCGGATTTTTTGTATATACTTTTTCATGGACTTACTCCTTTTGCCGGCAAATCAGACAAGCCACTCACAAGTCTTTTCCTGTCAACATTTCGAGCCTTGCCAGGCTCTGTGCATGGTCAGCAAGCGCCCTTTCATATGACAGATGAAATTCCAGGATGGCCCGTTCGGCATCAATAAGATCCGTAAAGTCAATCTTACCTGCCTCAAACCCCCTTTGTGTTACCTCAAACGATTCAATTCCCTTTGGAATTAGACTATTACTGTAAAGACGAATCCTGCGCCTGGCGTCACGAAATCGATAAAATGCCATCTTTACATCAGCAATCAGGCTGTTTGAAGCATCGATTATTGAGTTACTGGCTGCTCTCCACTTTGCATAGGCCTCTTTTTCACGGGCGCGGTACTTGTCATACCAGATAGGAATGTTTATCGAGAACATAACCATTACCGGATCTTTACCGCTATCCGACATATTGTTTGATGCCTCATCTGTGTCAATATATTCTGCTCCAATTGTAAAATCCGGGAAATAGTTCTTGCCTGCCAGATCAATTCTCCCCTTTTCTTTTGCAATCTCATAGTCCAGGCTCTTAAGCCCCGGGTTGTTTTCCATAAGCGAATCTATGAGTTCATCCTCTGAAAATTCTATCTGTTTTTCCGATACAGTCTCAAGCCGGGCAATCGGAGTATCGGCAGGACGGTTAAGTGCTTCGTTAAGTTTTGCTGCGACTGGCTTCCGAAGATCTTCTAAACTCTTCAGTCTATCAATTAATATGTCAATTTCCAACTCAGCTTTGACAACGTTGGCATATACCTCTTTACCGGTTCTATATTTTGTCCGGACAATTTTTTCTAAATACTTTACCAAATCGATGTTTTCACGCATAATATCAATTGCCCGTTCCAGGTAGTAATATTCGTAATAATATTTTTTCACCCGAAAAAAGAGCTTAAGCTTGGCTTCTTCGTATTTTTGCTGCATGGCATTGGCATTCTCCACAGCAATCTTTTCTCTGAATTTAAGTTTGCTTAACCAGGGGAATGTCTGCATAAGCCCGATTTTTTGCTCCTGTGGTCCTACCTTTGTTTCTACTTTTTTTATAAAATAGGTATAATTGAAACGCGGGTCAGGGAGAGACCTGCTCTGAGTTATCTTTTCCAGCGCTTCTTTCCACCGGTAAAAAGAAGCCTTCAGCCCTGGATTGTTGAGTGCGGCATATGCCAGATAGTCTGCCGGCGTGGAATTTTCGTCAATCTCAGAAAGCTGATCTGAAACTTGAGATTTATCTACATAAGGGTATGAATTGCGCTCTTCCTCGTGGAATCGATCAAATGCATCCCGCTCATTTGAAGAAGCGCAGCCTATTGTCAATATAATCAATAAACAGAGCTCAATTTTTAAAAATTTTAAATTCATCAACATAAGTTGTTTCCTGTGAAGATATCTCAATATTACTGAGTTTTAGACATATTCATAAAGCAGTATGGGTCTTTGTCTTCAAAAATATTGAGGCCGTGGCTGTGAGCAATCGCAAGGCAGCCCCCGCAAACAGGTCTGATAATGCATGGCTGACAAGCTTTGCAGCCCATCCTGTAACGTTGAGCTATATCAGACTCATATATTTCTTCTATGCTCTGCTTGAAAACGTTGCCGATAAGGGAAGGAAATTTACGGCAGGCATGCGCCTGGCCATCAGGAAGAACCGCTATGAAATTAAATGCCGCACCGCATCCAAAACCAGCGCAACCGCCGAATTGCCGAGCGCCTTTATTGTGGAGCACAATGCCTATAAGATTGTCTTTCAGATCCATAATCGGATTATTCTCAGCGGCCTTAACATATTCCTCAATAAAGGAGATATATTCATTACGTGAAGGGAGCTGAAGATTGGCTCCTTCGCCGACCGCTGAAAGACGGTTGAAACTAAAGTCATCAGTTAAATCTCGAAGCATTTCGGCAAGAGGCAAAACCTGATCGATATTGTCTTTTGTAAGGGTAAGCATTACCATTGATGTGACTTTAAGGTCGCGGAGTACATGAAGGAACTCTATTACCCGCTCAAAATGTCCTGCCCCTCGCATCGTATCGTTATGCTTTTGCAAACCCTCAAGGCTGACCTGAAAAAAAGTCGGACGCTTTATATCGAGAATTTCTTCGATCTGATCTCGTGAAGCAGGATTGCCAAGTATAGCGATATTAAAACCACGATCTGAAGCACCCTGGTATAGTTCTAAAAAATGCGGATACAGAAGCGGATTCCCACCTGTTAATGTAACATGACCTCTCACATTTCTGCTTCTGCAAAAAGCACGCATGTCGTCAAGGATACCAAAAGCCTTATCAAGCTTGAGGGGAGACCTTGAGCTGCGGTCGTAACAATGTTTGCAATGGAGGTCGCAGGCCTGAGTTATATGCCATTGAAGAGCAAAAGAAGAAGAAGACATGAAACGTTCTTCTGTATTTTCACATCCCGGGAAACAAAAAGGATCGCGCCTGATAAGTGAACCAGGGACAAAAAGAAGTCCCTTGCGTACGGCCCTGTCAATAGCTGCATCCACTGCTCCGACAGGCAGATTGCCGGCATCAGCAGCCTCCTCCGGCGTTATTCCCTCGGCAATCATTTTGAGAGACAGGATGTCTTCTTCAGATGCTTTCTGAACCTCGGTTTCTTTGGTCTCAGGATTTTTCCATACAAGGACAAACTCTTCCGCCGGTTCAGGTTCGTCTGAAGATGTCTTCCTATTGTGCTCTAATATTAAAGGCAGGTTCTTCCAGGAAAGTTGGAGCAAGTGGACAGTTGGATTAATTGTATGCTGATCTAATTCTTCCGGTAGTTCTATTTTATCTGTAGAGACCTTATGGACAGCCAATTCCATCCGGGCGAGCTCGGATAAAAAGCCAGGCAACCCAAGCTCTTCCGAATGCAAAATTAGTTTATCAGGAAATAAATCCGGGTCAGAATCAACAGAGCATAAATTTATTATATGGCTCCAGATATCAGGATCAAGAATAGAACTGCAAGAGGAATAGATCTTCTCAAGTTTTTTCTGATAAGATCTTTGCATGCGATACCTCTCAAGGCCATAAGATGCCTCGCACGTTCGAAACTAAGTTGAGCGATTTTTCTCAAGTCCTTGATGCACAAGAAATTGGTACAGGTCGAGTAAAAAATCGCTCAACTTAGGTGAAATACAGCGGTGTTAGCCACCACAACTTGTTTTTCCGCCAATACTGCAACTTGACATTCCGCCACTGCAACTTGTCTTTACGTCTTCCACCTTTTTGTCATTGCCATCGGTGGCGCAACCAGACAATGTCAAGCTGGTAGTAGCCAGCAAACCGACCATACTAATTCCTGCCAAGATTTTTTTAAGCTTTTTCTTGTCCATTTTTAACCTCCTTTTATATTAAGTGATAAGGATAGTTCCCATAATAGGGAAAATATATACACAAAAAAACTCCTAAAAATCCTGTTCTTTAACTCGCTATAATTAATTAGTGCCTGAACGAAAACCCCTCTTTTTGTCATTTCTAC
>JAIVWD010000053.1:0-13705 GCA_049190315.1 Deltaproteobacteria bacterium
GATTCTTTGCCAAGAAGATGTATATTTGCTGGAATTGATACGCTATATTCATCTTAACCCTTTACGTGCACGCCTTGTGTCAGATTTAAATCAACTTAGTAAGTATTCTTATGCTGGTCATAGTGTCCTTATGGGAAAAACCAAAAACGATTGGCAGGATATTGACAGTGTTTTGAAAATGTTTCACAAAAAGGTAGGGCCAGCGCGCCGCAAATACAGCGCTTTCGTAAAAAGAGGCATTCTAAAAGGCAAAAGACCCGATCTGATAGGCGGCGGTCTTATCCGCAGTGCAGGCGGCTGGTCGGCGTTAAAAGCGCAACGGAGGGCTAAGATTTACCAAAAAGGCGATGAACGTATTTTGGGTGATAACGATTTTGTCGAACAAGCCTTAAATACCGCTAATGAAGCAATGGAAAGGCAATCTTCGCTCAAGGCCCAAGGTTTTGATTTAGATAAAGTAGCCCGGCGAGTTTCCAATTTGCTGGATATAGAATATGATGTCGTGTGGGCTGTAGGAAAACAAAGCCATATCGTTGAAGCCCGTAGTTTGTTATGTTTTTGGGCGGTAAGAGAGTTGGGGATTAGTATGTCATCTCTATCTCGAAAACTTAATATATCTATACCGGCTGTGAGCCAGTCGGTGATTCGTGGTGAAAACGTTGCCAAGAGCAATCAATATTTCCTGACCGAATAGGAACTTTATAAGTTAGGATGTCCCTTAAATACGGAGTAGCATGGAACCTATACCTGAAGAATTAGTAGAGGAAACCTGGCAAGAAGCGGCTGGTTTCTCGTCACATCAAATAAACAAAAGGATGGAAAAACTAAGTAAAAGTCAGCCGTACCTCCTGGCCTTCATGATAGAATTTTCCCAAGATTTGGATCAGGAAGTAAAAGAGCTTGCTATGTATATGTTTTTTGTAGTTTGTCGTATGTTTCAAAAAAGCTCTCACAAGAGAATCAAGAGAATTTCACCTGAAAAGATCATCGAACGCTATGAAAAAACCGAAATTTTCATACAAAGCCTGGAAGGGATACATGAGAAATTTTTTGAAAGAATAGCCAGAGTGCAGCTTTCCGGGCAACCGTATGTTTTGCAGTATGTGACAGAAACCCTTATGGAAGCACCTTACGAGCAAGATCCTATATTGTTGACCGAGGAAGACGTAGGTTTTGTCTTTATGTTGCTTAAAACTGTGGTTGATGTTCTCGACAAGCAAGAATAATTTGATGAAGAAAAGCAACGATGACTATGAAGTATTCCTCACGCTATACGGGAAAGTACAGGATCCCCGCTTTTTAACATTTCTGGAGAAGATCGGCCGTGAGCGTCAAGTGTCTTTCGAAGCCACCGATTTTATCACCCTTGATTTAATCAACAGGGAAGAAAAACTCCCCCAATGGGCGCGTGATCGCATGCCGGCTCTGCTCAAGTCCGGAGTCGTTGAACGCATCGGGCGGAAATACATGCTCTCCAGAAAATATTACGAGTTTGTCGACCGGAAAGGCGTCTACACCCGTAAACGCGGACTTGACCGTGAAACCAATAAGCAATTATTATTGAAGCACATTAAAGACAACAAAAATCAGGGAAGCCAATTCCGTGATTTAAGGGAGGTATTACCCTCACTCTCAAGGGATCAGGTGAAAAAGATACTTGCTGAAATGAAAAGGGGAAAAATGATATGTGTTGTCGGCAAAACCAGTGCAGCCAGATGGTATCCGGGTACCGGTGATTAATTCAGAAAGATACTGATTTTGGCCCAAGTTTGGCCCAAGTTTGGTGCAAGTCAATTTTTAACCACCTGTATATACAGTTATTTTATCATTTTTGGTAATTGCGCTAAATATAATTTCGGCGCAATTAAGACACAATACGAACGTAATTGAACGACACATCTTATTGTTTTTTTCGTGTGATTCGTGGTTTAATTTTTTAATGGCAGGGATAAATGATACCATCCATACTCTCCCAACAGCTTAGGCAAGGTGTCAAAGATTTTTTGAAAACCACCTTCCCTGTATCAACACCATTCTTCCATGGAATCGTTGATCGTCTGCTTTCCGAAGATGAAGGCGTTTTTAAAGGCCCGTTTCTTTCCATTCAGCTACCATTTCGATACGAGAATGGTCAGGATGACCCTTTCCCCAATATAAAAATTGATTTCACGCCTTATTTGCATCAGGAAAAGGCTTTTGAGCGTCTCTCCGGCTTAAAACCTAAATCGACCATTGTGGCTACGGGTACAGGCTCAGGCAAGACCGAGTGCTTTTTATATCCGATTCTTGATTACTGTTATCGTCATCGTGGTAAGCCTGGTATCAAGGCGGTTATCATATATCCCATGAATGCACTTGCAACCGATGGTCAGAAAAATCACCTACCACGCTCATAGGACGTGGTTTGATGAAGACCCCTCGAAGGGGTCTAAAAGCATCGCAATTCCTGCAGATTACAATCTAATATTCAGAACACAGCCATCAAGCTAAAAGACTATGAACATCGAACATCGAACGTCCAACGTCGAATTTTGAATAAGGTATTCTGCCAATTTATAAACTGGCGGAGCGAAGCGATTTCATCATTCGATGTTCAACGTTCGATGTTGGATGTTCGATGTTCAAAAAACGCTTTACTCTGCCGTTCAAAATTCTCGCCGGAACGGTCAAACCTTTTAGGGTCGCTCGGGCGGAGCCCGAGGTTTAATTAAGGATAATCATCGCTGGTGTCAATGAAGGGACAATGCCGTTTCGAAGCTCTGAAATCGTTACATCGGATGCAACCGTTAGAAGGGAAGCCGAGATCAATGAGCGTGCCTTGCTTTATGTGTCAGCCACCAGGGCTAAAAGGGAAGTTCGGGTTTCATGTTTTGGTAAACCGAGTGAGTACCTGAAACAGTATTTGTAGGAGGTGAAAGATAAATCGAAATGAATCGACCAAAAACACTATCTGAAGATTCCAACAAACTGCCCCGCAGCAAGCTGCGGGGAATTAAAACTTAAAAGAGACTAAAACAAGGATTGAAACTGAAAAAACCGCAACTCGTAACCCGTAACCCGCAACCCGCAACTCGTAACCCGCAACCCGTAACCCGCAACTCGTTCTCAGATCGCAATTAGGGAGTCAATTTCTTGTCAAGAATTTGTCTTATTGATAGGGACAGCTCATTTATAGTGAACGGTTTCTGAATAAAGCCGTTGCAGCCACGGCTTAATATATCAGTTGCCTGATCGTTTATGCTGTAGCCGCTTGAAAGAAGTACCTTTACATCAGGGTTAATCTCCTTCATGCGGTCATAGACCTCACCACCAGACATATTGGGCATAATCATGTCTAAAATGACAATGTTTATGTCATCCTGATTTTTCTGATACAGCTCAATTGCCTCACGTCCACCTCTGGCCGTGAGTGCTCTACAGCCCATTGCTTTCAGTAAATCCCGCCCTATATCTAAGATAATCTCTTCATCATCTACCAAAAGAACAGTTTCGGTTCCCTTTAACAACTTTTCTGTAATCCTGGCGGCTTTTGCAATCTTTTTTTCTGATGCAGGCAAATAAACGCTGAAGGTAGAACCCTCACCCTTTTTGGATTTTACATCAATATATCCATCGTGTCCCTTTATGATGCCATAGGCTGAGGCCAGGCCAAGACCGGTTCCACGGCCCATCTCTTTGGTAGTAAAAAACGGATCAAATATTCGTTCCTGGATCTCTTTGTCCATGCCCACCCCGGTGTCGGTAACAGCCAGCTCAACATACTTGCCGGGCTTGGGGATATATACCCTGCCCTTCATATTCTTGTGGTCTGTATTAAAGGTCTTCAAAATAAAATCGCCTCCACCCGGCATAGCATCAGCCGCATTAACATACAGGTTCCACAAAACCTGTTCGATCTGACCTTTATCTGCCTCAACTGCAAAAAGATCAGGCGATAGCTCCAAATAAATCGAAATGTCCTTTCTGGTTCTACCGAAAAGCTCAGAAGTATCTTTCACCAACTGGTTCAGATTAATAGGCTTTAGTTCATATTTTCCCTTCCTCGCATACCCTAAAAGCTGCGAAGTTAGCTTAGATCCGCTTTCGACCTGTTTTTCTATGCTTTTCAGCCTGTTGTATTTTGGATCTGCCGGATCGCTATTCATCAGCATTAAGGATGCATTGCCAAGTATCCCCATTAGCAGATTGTTGAAGTCGTGGGCAATGCCTCCGGCCAGAGTCCCGATGGATTCCATCTTCAGGGCCTGAAGAAGTTGCCTTTCAAGTAGCTTGCGCTTAGTAACATCATTACCAACGCAAAGTATTTCTACTATGTTTCCATCCTTGTCAAGAATAGCCTTATTTGTCCATGAAACCCATACCCTTCCACCGTCTTTCCGCATGTTTTCATTCTCATTACTAGCATGTTTCTCAGGGTTAAGCCCGATGTCCCGGATCATTGCTGCAAGGTCGCGGCCTGTGCTTTCTTTCTCCGGCACTATAGTGCCGACCACATTCTTGCCGAGTATCTCGTCTTCAGTATAACCGAAAAATTGTTGGGCAAATTCGTTGAAAAATGTGACATTACCCTGAGAGTCCATTCGTAAAATAATGCTGTTCGCATTCTGCACAAGCTCACGGTAGTTAATTTCGCTCCTTTGTAACGCCTCCTGTGCTTTCTTCTGCTCGGTGATGTCTTCAATCATCTCTATGGCTGCTATAATTTTGCCTTTTTTATCTTTAAGTGGAGAGGAAATAACTCTGTAGTTTCTCACTTTATTATCAGCTATCCTGTCTAATACTGATTCATGAACTTCTCCATCATTCAAAGTTATACATACTGGGCAATCATGGCATAAGTCGTTTATGGATGGTTTATTAAAAGCCTTGTAGCAAATAGGTTTTTGTGAGATGTCAATATCCGGATACCACTTTTTCATCTGATTATTCAAAGCCAGTATTTCCATATTTCGGCTTATCAGAGTTATGCCGACATTGATGTTATCCACTACGCTTCTATGTCTTTCTTCAGATGCTCTAAGTTGCTCCACTGCTATCTTTCGCTCGGTTATATCGCGGAAGACCAGAACCACACCAATAATTTTTCCTTTATCATCTCTGATAGGCGCACCGCTGTCATCAACAGGTCTTTTCGTTCCGTCTTTGGCTATCAACACCGTATGGTTTGCCAGCCCAACAATAACACCTTCCCTGAGTACCTTTGCAACAGGATCATCGGCCTGTTTACCGGTTTTTTCATTTATAATTTTGAAAACATCTTTTAGAGGTTTGCCTATAGCTTCTTCCTGTTTCCAGCCCGTCAAAGCCTCGGCTACCGGATTCATAAATGTTATTAATTTGCCGGTATCGGTGGCAATCACCGCATCGCCTATACTTTTGAGTGTGGTGGCAAGCCATTGTTCGCTTTCCTTTAATTTCCCTTGCATCGTATGCTTGTAAATGGCCATCTCAATGGTCGTATATAATTCTTTCTCCTGAAAAGGTTTGAGTATATAACCAAACGGCTCAGTTATCTTTGCGCGCTGTAATGTTGTATCATCGGAATAAGCGGTGAGATAGACTACTGGAATATCGAAATGATCACGAATATACTCAGCCGCTTCCACACCGTCCATGGCCCCTTCAAGCACGATATCCATCAGTACTATATCCGGATGTATTTCCATTGCTTTTTTAATGGCTTCCTCACCGGAAGAGGCGATACCAACAACGGAATATCCCGAACGGTTTAACGTGCTTTGTATATCCTTGGCTATAATGCCTTCATCTTCAACAATCAGAATTCGTGAATTCGACATCTCCCTGGCTCCTTTGTCTTATAACCCTGATTTCGGGTTTGATTCTAACTTCGGCCACTATCCTAAGATTAACAAAAAATTGATGATTGTCGATTTGTGGAATCGCTTCGCTCTGTCTTTTTATTATAACCTAAATTGAGCGATTTTTGGCTCGATCTGCACTGATCTCTTGCGCATCAAGGATTCGCGAAAATCCTCAACATATCCACGGGTATGCCTGCGGTTTTCGCAAACCCTTATGCATCAAGATCTCAGCACATTTCTTCCCCAAAAATCGTTCAACTTAGGTATAAAATTAATAGAATACCTTCAATCAACAATCATCAATTTTTTCTCAACGAGGGGAAGGTAATCTTAAACTCTGTTCCACGACTTCTATTAAGCTCAATGGTACCTTTAAGCTGTTTTACTAAGGTAGTTACTAATTCCAAACCCAATGTTTCCGTGCTGCGAAAGTCCACATCTTTTGGGAAGCCGGCACCATTATCACTGACAATTAATGTAACCATATTACTTGCTTGTTCGTCTTGAACAGGCAAATCCTCTGCCATGCTAAGTTCGACGCGTATTTTGCCTTTAGTGCTCTCCGGGAAAGCGTGTTTCAGACAATTTGAAACAAGCTCATTTATAATCAAACCGCAAGGTACGGCGATATCAATACTCAGAAAGACATCATCAACACTTATGTCCACAGTAATGATCTCCGGATGTATCGCATATAAACTCAGCAGATGAGTCACAAGCTTATTGGTGTATTCAGCAAAGTCAATTTTTGCCAGGTCCTTTGATTGATACAGTCTTTCATGGATTAGCGCCATTGACCTCACACGACTTTGGCTTTCCTTGAATATCTCCATGTCATGTTCGTCCCTGATATATGCGGATTGAAGCCTGAACAGACTGGAAATAATCTGTAAATTATTTTTAACCCGATGATGAATTTCCCTGAGGAGTACTTCTTTCTCGCTAAGGGATTCCTTAATCTGCTCTTCTGTCTTTTTCATCTGATCTAATAGTCGGGCGTTTTCCAGAGAAATGGCCGCTTGTGAGGCCAGGAGTTCGGTCATCCTTGCCTTTTCCGAGGTGAAAACCTCATCAGACAAACGGTTTTCGAGATATAGAATTCCGATTATACTGGACTGTTTGATCAGGGGGAGACAAAGGACAGAGCGAAGCCGCATGGTCTGAACCTCGGGATTGTCCTTAAATTCACCCTCTTCCGAAGCATTGTTCAGGGTCAGCATCTCTTTGGTTCGATGCACATAACGGATGATCGCCTTACAAATATCTACGGCATCTTCAAAATCATATTTGACGGTTCGGACCACACCTTTTTCAGTGATGTGACTTTCAGCGCAGACAATGAAACTCCCGTCCTCTTCGACCAGAAGATACCCGTGCTGGGCTCCCGAGGCCTCCAGAACAACATTCATAATTCTTTTCAACAGGACATCCGGATCGATCTCTGCTGAAATAGCAAGAGAGGATTTCATCAGGTAGTCAACATCCAGACTTGGGAGGGTATAGCCAGCCAGCTTTACTTCTTCCGGCATGTATGCAGGAGCTTCTTCCTCAAAATACTCCGGATATTTCTCCATGAGAAAGATTTCTTTACGTTCAGCATGGCAACTTTTATACAAACGGATTGCTTCGGCAAAGTAAACTTTCTCCGTACCTATGCCGGCGTTCTTGAGAAGTTCGGCTCTGCATTCATTAAGGTGAGCTTCCAGCAGAGTAAATCGCTGTTCATGCGCAACAGCTATAGCATCAAAATAGAGACTTCTGGCTTTTCTGAAATCGCCGGTAACTCTTTCTAATTCTGCATGGATAAAAGCAAGATAAGGTTTAAGCGTTGGTCCGAATTGAGCCCAGGTTTCAATCTTTTTGATGAGCGGTTGAATGTAAGATAATAATTTTTCTTTACTTTCGTAAACTTTTCCCCTTTCATGCAGCCTGAGGGCATTCAGCACCTGAAAGGCATGCCACTGTCTCTTCAGCACATTATCGGTAAGCCCTCTCATATACTGTCTGACTTTAAATAAATACTCTTCAGCATTTTCATACTCCCCGAAATAATAAGAGGTCAAAGCCATGTGCACATAATAGATCCCTGCAGCGGCAATATGATTGTCCCTGTCCCATTTTTTAATCTTTTCATCCATGGGAATGGGTGTATAATCTTTTTTCATGGGCTCAATCCAGCCGGCCTGCATCGCTTCGGCCAGAGCAACTGAAAAAGACAAGTGATATTTCTGAGAAAACTGAAGACACTCGTTGGCGTATTCCTCGACAGCAAGCAGGCTGGCCCCCTGCACCTGAAGGTTCCACATCAGTGGCCCATAGGAAAGACCCGCATTATAAAGGTCACCACAGTTCCTTCCACACTGAATTGCTTTAAGGCAATAGTTGACCACTTCTTCGGGATGACTCCTCGAATGCATGTTACACCATACTACTCCGTTCATTCCACGAGTGGCTCCAAAGGTGTTCGGATACATTGCCGACAAGTTGCGAGCCAGGTCCTCATATCTAAAGGCCCGCTCAAATTCTCCCTGCTCTCCTAAATAGAGGCCCATGATAGAAAGAGAGTAGATTACCGATTCATCCATGCCGCCTTCCAGGCAGTACCGGGTTGACTGCGCTGCCGAAAGATAAAGTTGAGGCACCAGACCGGACATGTATAAATCCGGGATAAGTTCACTGTAAAACGCCAATTCAATCTTACTCTTTCTTTCCCTGGTAAACGGCATATCAAGAATAGCGTCCCAAATGTTAACAGCATATTGAGAGTCGATCTCATTCATCAATTGCTCACGTTTTTGTTCCGCTATCTCAGGATCATCCGGAATCGATTTTCCGAAAAATGCCAGCCCGCGGTTAGCAGTTTCAATTGCTTTTATAAAATTGCCTATAGATGAAAGTGAAGTTGTCTGTTCGGCCAGTGCTTCGGCTTTGTCCAGATCAGTTTTGGCACGTTCAAGCAATTGATTGAGCAGTTTTTCCGAGTTTTCATATTTTCCGCACATCAGCTCGGTTTTTGCCAGTTTCCGGTATATCTTAAATGTCCTGTCATATTGTACCTCCCAGCAGTCATCCGGCAAGACCTCAAGACTTTGCCGAAAATAGTCATTGGCTGCTTCTGTTGCCAGCGAACCCAGGGCCTTGTTGCCGGCATGATAGCTGATATCAGATAATCGGTAGGCGACATTTCTGTCTAAGATACTTTCTTTTCCTAAGTGCAGGTGAGAAACAATGGTAAACAGGTTATCCAGTTTTTCCAGATCAGATCCTTTGGGCACAGCGGAAAGGAGATGCTCTCCGATCTGCCAATGTATCTGCCGCTTCCTTTCGGGTTTTATCAGCGTCAGAGTTGCCTCCTGTACCCGGTCATGAACAAATTGCAATTGATCTTTGCTTTCTATTAAAAGTCCCTGGCTTAAAGCCGGCTTTAACTTTTCAAATGTTTTAAGCAACGTAATTTCTCTTGTCAGGGCAATTTCATCAGGTATAAAACGGTTTCCCATGCAGGCGCAGTATTCGAGCAGCTCAAAAGTATCATCGGGTAGTTTTTTTATCTTCGTGGTAAAAAGCGATACTACTGTGGCCGGCATGTCGGAACGAGCTATCCTGTCCATATCCCATTGCCATTGCATGTTTTCATCTAAAATGAGCAAATCTTCGTTATATAGATAGGACAGCATCTCGCTCACAAACAGAGGATTACCTTCTGTCAGTTCGGCTATAAAACCGGCTAAGAACTTGACTTGTGAAAGGGGCAAACCAAGGATATAGGAGACCATATCATGGCAGTGCTCGGGTTTAAGTGGTTCCAGCCTGACTTCTTTCATGGGTCGGGCGTCTTTTTTGAGGCTTTGTAATAACTTTGTCAGGGGATGGCTTGAGTCCACCTCATTATGCCGATAAGCTCCTATTAAGAACAGGTATTGATGTTCCTTATAGTTGTCAAATATGTTGGCAAGAAAATCAAAGGAAGCGATATCACACCACTGAAGATCGTCAATAAAAAGCACAAGCGGATGTTCTTCTGCGGCCAGGCAAGTCAAAAAACGGCCAAAGACATCATGGAAACGGTTTCTGGATTCCACAGGAGGAAGAGGTTTAACTTCCGGTTGAGGGCCTATCAGGATCTCCAGTTCCGGTATCGCATCAATGACCACCGTGCCATTGTTTCCAACCGCTTTGATAATTTTTTGCTTCCAGAAAACAACGCTTTCGTTACTTTCCGTCAAAAAGGTTCTCACCAGATTTCTTAGAGCATGGATAATAGAGCTATACGGAATATTCTTTTGATAAACATCGAACTTTCCTGATGTAAAATAACCCCTGTGTTCCACGATAGGTTTCTGAAGCGCTTGAATCAATCGGGTTTTACCAATGCCTGGAAGCCCTGATATGAATAGAGAGTTGAAAAAGCCTTGAGCTGCTTTATCATATTCCTCAAGTATAATTTCAGCTTCTATATCGCGTCCCACCATCTTTGAAACAAAGGCAACTCGATGGGTACGATCATGAATTCCTAAAGGAAATTCGCTGATCGCGCCTCTTGCTGCATATTCATCCCGGCACTGCATGAGATCGGCCAGAAGCCCGGTGGCGCTCTGGTAACGTTTCTCAGGCTGTTTGAGCATTTGTTTGGCTATGATTTTACCCAGCACGGAAGGAATAGCGGGATTTAATTCGTGAACCAGCGATGCCTCTTCCGCAAGGTGGGAATGGATTAATTCGAGTGGGTCGGTAGAAAAAAAAGGAAGTCGCCCAGTCAGCAATTTATAGCAGGTAATCCCCAGCGAATAGAGATCGCTTGAAAAATCGACTCTATAGTTGATTCGTCCGGTCTGCTCGGGAGAAGTATAGGCAAGAGTATCCTCCACAAAACCGCGGTCATAAATGAAATGACTTATATCGCTTACATCAATAGAGGTTATAAAATCAATTAACCGGATATCAAGAGACTCCGGCTGAATTAATATATTATGCGGCTTGATGCCGCCGTGAATAATACCTGCCTCATGAGCCTTATTGAGAGCTTCCGCTATCCCGCAAGCTACGGTGAAAAAATCATTTAAGTTAATTCTTTTTTGTTTCCCGGACCACTGGTCAAGAGTTATCCCCTGGAAATAGTCTTTGGTAAAAAACAGGACGTTTTTTCTCACCTCAAAGGATAAAGGCGTGATAAGGCGGATATCGTTTAAAACCTTAAGATGCTCGATCTTCTGCCGAAAATGTCTTTTTTGATCTTCAGATATGGATGCTGCTTTCAGAATCTTAATAACCAATGGCCGATGAGGGTTTTTTTTATGAAAACCTTTATAAACGACGGACTGGGAGCCCTCACCCAACTTTTCAACAATATAATAATTCGGAATTGTTATTAATTCATCCATATTTCAGACATTGCATATAATTCTACAACTTTCAATGAAATCAATTACTGATTACCGCAAAGAAAAAAGCCCAAAGCTGGTTTTCGCAACATGATCATTTTTCCACAGGCTCTATCTTGCTGAAATCTATTCTTTTGAATTCCGAAACAATTATATAAGAGAGAACCAGTTGTATCATAATGGTAAATGGTTTAATGAGGATGTTGAAATAATAGAAAATTAAAAAAAGGACCGCATATAGAAATATAAGCTGTAAAAGTACCGGCGCAAGACGCTGCCGTGTTTCAGAAAACAAAAGAAAAAATATTCTTAAGCCATAGCTTCTGTCACGCATGGATTTGAATGAGTTATAAGAGCGTTTAATAAATGGTACCTTAAGAAGCGTCTTGCCGAAACTGGTAACAAGTGACACGCTGGAGACATAACCAACCACCCTTTTCAGGAGCGATAATTCGTGGCGGCAATAAAACAGGTATGTATAAAAAAAAGCAGTGAAAAGTATTAGAAGATAATAAGAGATTCCCGCAACTTCATTAATGAAATTATTATGGACCATATTCAGAAACAGGTTGGCATGAATCATTACTCCGCTGACGTAGCCGAACAGCGGCACCAGTTTATTGTCGCCAAGGCCTGTAGCCGTTGCGGCAATAAATACAATTTTATCATTAAAAAAACGACCCGGCACGCGACCAGCCCAGACATCATAAAATGATATTTCTCTTATTTTGTATGTATTGTCGATATTTACATACGCTCTGCAATATTTATCAACAGGAATTGCTGTCTTGCCGGTTATTACCCTGTTGTTTTCAACCCTGATTTTAGATCGCGGGATATTATTTATGTTTCTAAATATCTCAAGTGCAATGGTTGGATAGAGCCTGTCCTGCACTTTGAAAAAGATCGGCATCTTTCTTAATAATCCATCATTATCCGTATATGCATTTGCAAGGCCGACGCTTTTTAGAGAATCAAGCACAAGGGGAGACATTAACTCAAAGCCGTTTTCAGTTGCAAAATTTATGCTCAAACCTTCCGGGATTTTATAGGCAAATGGTTCGAACATGCCGTCTGATCGATCATAATCCGATCCAAAACAGACTGAAAATACAGGCCCTTTTTTCATGGTCTCGGAAAGCTTCCGGTCAACTTCGGGATCATTGTGAGGATCTCCGAAAAGTATATCGTAAACCACCGCCGAAGGCTGCCCTTTAAGGATATTTTCAAGCAGATTAATGTGATACCTGCGATATTGTAGAGGATTGTAGGCGCCGAGTTTGTTGAGAGTCCTGTCGTCGATCCCGACTATAACGACATCGCTGTAAGTGACTTTTTCATCTTCTTTGAGCCGTTCCCGGATCAACAAAAACTGCGCGTAAAAAGTATTATCAAGCTGTGTGAGTATATTGGAGACTACGCCTTTTAACATTATGGAGATAAAAAGAACGGAAAAACCTGCAAGGGCAAGAGCGAGAATTGCTATATATTTTCTGTATGGCCGCCGGCGAGATTTCACCATTTATTCTTTGTCCTTGATTTGATCGAGTGCTTGACTACTCAGCCTTAATGGCCGAACTGTTACCGGTTGATCTGTCGCGGGTCATATTCCAGATTACCCAGGTATCTTCCGACAGGCTCTTAATGTCCAGATCCTGCTTTTTATATCCTCCTTTGGCATCTATTGTGATCTGCTGAAAGGCTTTTACAATTTCTACCCACTTTTCCATGGATACGGGTTCAGGTCCAGCTACAGTATAAGGTTTTGATATAGCAGCATCTTCATTCGCTTTATATTCTGCCCTGTCAAATAAAGCGCTCCACGTTGCCACTTCGCCGGCGTAAACACTAATCCGTGTGTGGTTGCTGTCCGTATCAACTCTGAATTGTGTCCCTCGTATCGCACATACTGCTTTATCCGTTCGAACCTGAAAACTATCAGTTTTTGAAAGGATTTTACGGGCATTTAACCAGATTTTACCAGCAGAAAGTAATATGGAAGATTTTCTTGAGCCGCTGGTTGTTTTAACTTTTTCAACACATTGGAGAGAATTTTCTTCCATCCTGACTATAGATCCGTCTTCAAGTGTAATTTCACAGCGCGATTCCGCTCCTGTCTTGATCCAGCCGTCCTTATATATTTTCATGTCAAAATCAGCAGCAACCCAATCCTTTCCTGTGGAAGATACAAATACATCTCCGATCATAAAAGTTACAGTTCCTGCCACTTGCCGGCCAACATCCGCAAATGATGAAAAAGAAGCAAGACACAAACATATAAGCAGACTTATAGTTATTTTAGATAGTTTTTTAAATTTAGGTTTAAACATATTCTGCTCCTGTATTCTGTATTTATTTTGTTTTCATGGTAAACGAGCCATCCCAGTCTTCTGGAGGGGGAGTAATTTTATATTCATCGCACCTGAGAAGCATGGCCTTGCTTGGACCGTCGTCAGGTGTCAGCGCCAACGCTGCTTTAAAAAAACTTCCGGCTTTTTCCCA
>JAIVWD010000054.1:0-9116 GCA_049190315.1 Deltaproteobacteria bacterium
ATGTATCCGCTTTTGGCCTGTTCGATTCTTGTTCTTACTGTAATAATAGAAAGGGCTTTGTTCTGGATAAGTGTAAATATGCATCGCGATCGGCATCTTATAGATGAGGTTCTTGAGCTATGCAGAGCAGGGGATTGGGAGTCGGTGAGAATTAAGACAAAAGGGTCAAAGGATTTTATTATCAAAATACTTGTAACCGGCATTGTTCACAGAGAATTTTCCATGACCAAGGCCATGGAATCTGCTGCCGCAGAGGAGATCAGGAAGTTGCGCCGATATATGGGCGTGCTGGATACCATGATTACCGTTGCGCCTCTGCTCGGTATTTTCGGAACAGTTATCGGTATTATAATGTCATTCGAAGCGCTGGGCTCAGCCGGAATAGAACATCCTCAGGCTGTTACTGCGGGAATAGCGCAGGCTCTTATAACCACGGCAACCGGACTTGGGATTGCGATTCTGTCTGTATTTCCATATAATTTTTTCAATTCTCGCATTGAAAAGGCCGCCCTTAACATAGAAAAATACGCTACAAGCCTTGAAATAGTCTATGAGAAATTAATCCAGCCTTCCATAGCACAAAAGGAGGATAATACATGAAGCTCAACATGAATACACACAAAAGTGTACGTATTGAGATGCTTCCTTTGATTGACATTGTTTTCCTGCTTTTAGTGGTTTTTATATATGCGATGCTTTCAATGGCTGTGCATCGCGGATTGCCGGTCTTGCTGCCTGCTTCTTCCACCGCGGAAATTGAAAAAAAATCAACACTATCCGTGACAGTAAAAACAGACGGAACGATTTATGTTGATGAAAAGCTGGTTTCCATTGAGAACCTGGCCGGTTTTTTAAAAAAAAAGGCTGAAATTGATAAGGATACCGGCATTCTCCTTTTTGCTGAACGAACCCTTTCATATCAAAAGTTATTCCGCATTTTAGATCAGATAAGGATGGCGGGTCTGAATCGGATTTCACTTCAGGCGGAGGCTGACCAGCAACCGTGAAACGAATTCTGATTGCTGCAATAATAGCTGTTGGAATACATGGGCTTTTTCTGGGGATAGAGTTTGACCGGACAAGAGGCGGATTTTCAGAAAGGCCGGAATCCCGCATTGTGACCATGACACTGGTTTCCAGGCAGCCGAAAAAAGCTGAATCTAAACCGGTTACCAACAAGCATGTGCCTGTCGATAGAAATAAAAAAAAGGCAGAGAAAAAAAAGCTTTTAGCTAAACCGGAAAAGAAAAAACATGTTATACGATCATCTAATGCAGCAAATATTGATGATAAAAAGAAGAAAACAGAACCCCCAACAATTTCAAAGAAAGCCGACCTTACTCAAGAACCAGTAAGAGATATTTTAAAGGATAGAAGTTCTACTGAGGCAAACCAGAGTTTCTTGGATAGTCAGGGATTTAACTCTGTGAAAAAAGCCATTCCCATATATGACAAAAATCCTTCGCCTGAATATCCATTAATTGCCAGAAGAAGAGGCTTTCAGGGCACAGTAGTTCTTGAGGTTATGGTGAAACCCAACGGAAGGGTAGGGGAGTTAAGGGTTTTAAAGTCCAGTGGTTATAAAGTTTTAGACAGAGCCGCTTCGGCATCGGTCAGAGACTGGATATTCATACCAGCGATAAAAGGAAATGAAAAAATTGAAATGTGGGTCAGGGTTCCTGTATGCTTTCAGTTGAAGTGAGAGTAAGGGTATTTGCCAAAGTGCCCGCTACCACGGATTTTGATGAAAGATAAACTACCGGCTCAATTTAGAGCTTGCAAGACGATTGAGACTCACACCGGCTTCTGCTGCTTTAATGGCAAGGTCTCGATGCACCTCGGGGGGGACACGAACCATGAATTTACCGCTATAATGTTTAACTGCTATGGGTTCAGGGATTGGCTCATTGTTAACTTTCATATCTTTAACTACATCCGCAACTACATTTCTAATTCCTTTTAAAGCGGACTCAGGTGTATTTGCTAACCAGCTTAAACTTGAAAATTCTGAACATAATCCAACATATTCATTGTCATCCTCTGACCAAGTCACCCGATATGTATAATGATCATTCTTAAGTGCCATGTTCTACCTCCAATCTTTCAATAGCTTTTAAAACCTGTTTGACTTGGTATGCTTTTGCTTTGCCTTTATAATTTTGGATGTTTACACGAGGATCGCCGTGCCAAGGAGTTTTATAAATTCTATGGCTTGAACCCGATTGACGAGGTTTACCAAAATAGAACTCACATACTTTGCAAAGTTCTACAAACTTTACGTCTTTTGGATTGTTCTTAAATTGTTTCAGCTTTTCGTGTACGTTTTTCATGAATAAATAATATCATTATTGATACTAATGTCAAGTATTGGAAAAATTACCAAAGCAGTTGCTCGGGGTGAAGTGAAAATCTTGTTTATCCTGTTACAAATAACTTATTCAACTAATTTGCTGTTATATGTCATTATAAGATTAAGCTACAAGCAATATCCTTAGGTCCATGACATTTGTATTTGTTGGGCCGGTTATTAACAGATCATCCAGTTTTTTAAAAAAATGATAGGAATCGTTGTTTTCAAGAAAATAGTAAGGATCTATTCCCATATCTTTGGCTTTTTTAAATGTATTGTTATCAGCTATTGCTCCTGCAGCATCAGTAGGCCCGTCTGTGCCGTCTGTGCCTCCGCTTAAAACAACAATGCTGTCCGTTCCTGCGATGTCTATTGCTGCGGCAAGAGAAAATTCCTGATTTCTGCCGCCAAGACCTTTTCCCTTTAAAGTTACTGTTGTCTCACCGCCTGAAAGTATACAGGCCGGAGGGGGCAGGGGGTTGCAGGTTTTGATTATTTCTTTTGCTATTGCTCCATGAACTTTCGCCACCTCTCTTGTTTCGCCTTCAATCATGGAAGAGAGCACAATGGTTTTGTATCCCAGGCCTTCAGCGTGCAGCTTTGCGGCCAACATGGCTTCCATATTACTTCCTATTACAAGATTGTATGTTTTTTCAAAAACAGGGTCTCCGGTTTTTGGAGATTCAGGCACTTTCCCTGAAACACCGGCTTTGATATGGTTTATAATGTTTTCAGGCAGTTTTTTTATTATATTGTATTTCTCAAAAATTTTTATGCAGTCTATATAGGTAGTCGAATCCGCTACTGTGAGCCCCGATGAAATAACATCAAGATCATCCCCAACTACATCTGAAAGTATAAGCGAAACAAGTGTGGCAGGATGTGCGGCAAGCGCAAGCCTTCCACCTTTTATCATGGAAGTATGCTTTCGTATTGCATTGATTTCATGAATACTTGCACCGCAAGCAAGAAGTTCTTTTATGGTTTCCTGCTTATCCTTTAATGTAAGTCCTTTATAGGGAAGGGGAAGCAGCGCTGATCCTCCTCCTGAAATCAAACATAATATTAGATCATTTTTTTCTGCGGAATGCGCAAGGTCAAGGATAGCGCTTGCACCGTTTTGTCCGTTTTCATCGGGAACCGGATGTCCGGCCTCTATCAATTTGATTCTGTCAAGATGCGCTACATGTTTATATTTAACATTAATAATTCCTTTTGTTATTCTTTCCCCGAGAATGTCTTCTATGGCTGCGGCCATAGGTGCTGACGCTTTTCCTGCGCCGATTACAAAAAGGTTTTTATACATTGAAAGATTGTAAGCATTGTCTCCAATAAAAAGGCGGTTATCTTCAAGCCGGCAATATTTTTTTATGGCAGCACCTGGCTCAACGGCCTGAAGACCTTTTTGGAAGATGCTTACAGCGTCATTTCTCATTCCGGCAATATGGTTTGATTCTTTTTTCATGATATAATAAAGTTATGGACATATTTTAACAGCTAACCTAAAGTGAAAATATAAGTTTTTCAATGAAAATTTTTGCTGACCTGGTTCTAACTCCGGCCAATCATCAATCGACAATCAACAATTTCTTGTGAGGAACCATGGAAAATAAAGATCTGTCTTACTTTAAAGGACAGTTTATAATAGCAATGCCGGCCCTTAATGATCCGAATTTTTTTCAGACTGTAACTTGTATTTCAGAGCATAATTCTGATGGAGCTGTAGGCATTGTTGTGAACCGGGTTCATTCCGGTCTCTCCGGAAAAATGATTTTTGATGAGCTTAAAATGGATTATATATCTGGAGCTGAGAATATAAAAATTCATTTGGGCGGGCCTGTCCATATAGGCGAAATATTTGTGCTGCATGGCCATCCCTTTGAATGGGAGGGCTGCCTTATGGTTACCCCTTATCTCGCTATGAGTAACACCAGAGATATTTTAGACGCAATAGCTATGGGCAGGGGGCCTGAGTCGTATATAATTTCTTTGGGATGTGCCGGCTGGGGGCCGGGACAACTTGAATCAGAGATTAAGAATAATACATGGCTTACATGCCCTGTTTTTGAAGATGTTGTTTTTGATATTCCGGTTGATGCAAGGTGGAATGAGACGGTAAGAAAGATGGGTATAGATCCGTTTCTTCTATCAGACACCGCAGGCCATGCCTGATTTTCTGATATAGACTTTCAGATAAATAATTTCACTGTGTTATCAGTCGTCGACGTATAACTATAATACGCCTTCCTCCTTCTGGCCTTGTGAAATTAATTATCTGAAAGTCTATAAAGTGACGGTTCACAGTAAACACCTTAACCATCTATTTTTTTTGGCTTTGGTTTTGGTTTCTTTTTTTTAAGACAGACTTTGTCTTTCCTTACAAATGCACAGAGTTTAGGATTGTAATACTCTTTACAATTTAATGGATTATAGAGTGGACATTCAGGATGTTTTTCTGACATATATCTTTTTCCCCCTTTATATTTTTATTTTATAACATAAAATATTAAATTTTACAACATATTATGTTAAATAAAGGTAACTACTCAGGTGGATAGGCTGAAGACTGAAGACTGTTAGGAAAAAATGCATTTTAAAGCCATGTTTGGTGCAAGAATCAGATATTTCCGCCAAAGTACGGCAATCGTGCTCTTCTGACCCCTTCAGCCTTCAGTCTAAACAGCTTCAGCCTGACTACGTGAGTAGTTACAATAAAAGTTTCAAAAAATTGTAAGCGTTCACGGAACGTTGAAATTAGAAATTAGAAATTGGAAATTTGGCCTTCATGCTTTTGTACTGTTGATGAACGTATTCAATTTTGGGCCGAGTTTTTCAACTATTGCTTTTATATTTGCAGCTATGCTGTCAGATGGTCATATTATTTGATAGCCCACGGTGTTCTGAATCTTTCATCTTTCCCAAATTTCTACTTTCCAATTTCAAGTTTCAAGCCGTGAAAGGCTGCCTAAAATCTAAACAGGAGGTTTTTAAGATGGGAGCTAATAATACCAGAATTATTGCTGTGGCAAACGAAAAGGGAGGAGTAGGAAAAACGGTAATGGTTATAAATCTTGGAGCAGCTCTTTCCCTTGAAGGAAAAAAAGTTCTTATCGTTGATATGGATCCGCAGTTTAATGCGACTAAAGGGCTTGGCGTTGATGTTACTGAAGAAATGATGACTACATATGACATCATTAAAGATAAGTCCGATAACGCATCTGATGCTATTTTAAATACAAAATGGAAAGGACTTGATTTGATTCCTTCTCATGTTGATCTTGCAGGTGCGGAAATTGAACTTGTAGATGTGGCCGGAAGGGAAAACATGTTGAAAGAAGCACTTGAAAGCATCAGCAGGGATTATGATTTTATACTTCTTGATACACCTCCAAGTCTTTCGCTTCTTACGGTTAACGTGCTGACCTTTGCAAAAGAAGTCCTTGTTCCGTGCCAGACACAACCTTACGCATATTCCGCCCTTGATGAGCTTTTTGATACTATTTTTGCAATAAAGGAAGAAATTAATCCTGATCTTAACATTACAGGGGTTGTGCCGACTTTTTTTGACAGGAGAACCAGGGTCAGCCAGAGAATAATGGACAGGCTTAAAAATGATGACAGATGCTCGGATTTGCTTTTTGATACGGTTATAAGAATAAACACTACTATTGCAGATAGCGCTGATGCCGGCAAGCCTGTAGTTTTCTACAGAAAAAGCAGCTATGGATCATCTGATTATATTGAGCTTGCAAAAGAATTGCTTGCACGTAATTAGTGCCTGTCCGAAAAGTATTTTTTTTAATGCTGGCAATAGTTTCAGCTTATTTGTGAAAAAGCTATTAGCTATTAGCCATTAGCTGTTAGCTCTTAGCTAAAGGCTAATTGCTAAAAGCTAACTGCTTAGTCAATTTTCGCATTATAAAGGCGCAGGCTGTTTGTTACGACGGAAATACTGCTTAGTGCCATAGCCATGGCTGCGAGTATAGGATGCAATTGTCTCAAGAAGTTTGGAAATATATCAAAAGGCTGGAGAATCCCTGCGGCAACCGGAATCAGGATTGCGTTGTAAAAAAAAGCAAAAAAGAGATTCTGTTTTACTGTATTCATGGTTGCTTTGCTGATACTGATAGCCTTGGGAACACCGTTCAAACTGCCGCTTGAAAGAATTATATCGGCTGTTTCAATTGCTACATCAGTGCCTGTTCCTATCGCTAATCCCACGTCCGCCTGAGCAAGGGCAGGTGCATCATTTATACCGTCTCCCACCATACCTACTTTATTGTTTTTCTTTTGCAGCTCTTTTATTTTCAATGATTTTTCTTCCGGAAGCACTTCTGCAAAAATTTTATCAATATTAACTTCAGAAGCAATTGCTTGTGCTGTTTGAAGATTGTCACCGGTGAGCATTACTATAGAAAGATTTTGACTGTGAAGCCGGCTGATCGCTTTTTTTGATTCCGGCTTCAGGGTATCAGATACCGCAATTAAGCCGCACAACTCATTGTTCCGTATGAGAACCATTACGGTTTTACCTTCAGATTGAAGGAGATCTACCTTATCTTCGGCTTTATCAATATTGATTCCCATTTCCCGGAGCCATTTAGGTTTTCCTAATAACACAGGGATACCATTTATCTTTGCCTCAACGCCAAGACCGCCCGAGGCTTTAAAATCTTCGGGTTCCAGTAGATTAATACCTCTTTTTTCCGCTTCATTTACTATAGCTTTTCCAAGCGGGTGTTCTGATCCTTTTTCAACAGAGGCTCCTAATTTCAGCAGGTTGTCAACGGTCTCACAGTTAGGATGAAAGGGGACAATATCAACCACAGCGGGTTTTCCCATTGTAATAGTTCCGGTTTTGTCCAGCACAATAGTATTGAGTTTGGTTGCCATTTCCAGTGCTTCGCTGTTTTTAAACAGAACTCCCCTTTCAGCCCCTTTACCTGTGCCTGCCATTATAGCGGTTGGCGTTGCAAGCCCCAGGGCGCATGGGCAGGCTATTACAAGGACAGCCACAAGCCTGATTATGGCGCTGACAAACTCTCCTGTAATTCCCCACCATAATACAAAGGTGAATAATGCTATACCTATTACCAACGGAACAAATATTGCCGCTATCCGGTCAGCGAGAGCCTGTATGGGTGCCTTGCTGCCCTGTGCTTCTTGAACCAGTTTTATAATTTGGGCGAGAGCGGTTTCCTTGCCGACGCGGGTTGCCTTGAATTTTAACAGCCCTTCTTTATTAATTGATCCAGCTACGACTTGGTCACCTGCCTTCTTGTCAACAGGCAATGGTTCGCCGCTGAGCATTGATTCATCTACCGCTGATTTTCCTTCGATCACAATTCCATCAACCGGGATTTTTTCTCCAGGGCGAATAATAACTGTGTCATCCTTTTTTACCCGGCTTAAGGGTACCTCTTTTTCCACCCCTTTTTCTATGATTGTAGCTGTTTTTGGCTGGAGGCCGATTAGTTTGCGGATAGCTCCACCGGTTCTGCCCTTGGTTCGGGACTCGAGCATTTTGCCCAGTTTGATGAGGGTAATGATAACTGCAGATGTTTCAAAATAGACATGACCGCCCAGGGAATGAAAGATTAAAATTGAAAAAGAATAAAAATAGGCAACCGATGAGCCCATAGCAACAAGTACATCCATGTTTGCGCTTCGGTTTTTAAGACTTTTGAACGCTCCAGTATAAAAATCCCATCCAGTATAAAATTGTACAGGTGTGGCTAAAGACAGGAAGAGCCAGTTGACCCAGGCGTTATGGCTCCACATTCCAATTAGATTGAAATCCCTTCCCATGCTTAGCATAAAGAGCGGCAAGGCAAACAAAACGCCGACAGCGAACTTGCGCGTCTGTTTCTTAATTTCGATTTTTCTGGCAGCTTGCTCTGCATCTTCTGCGTCTATCAGGTCGTCCGGATGTATTGCGCCGTAACCGGCTTTATTTATGGCGGATATTATATCATTTATGCTTGCAATAGAAGGAACATATTCAATAAATGCCCGCTCAGAGGCAAAATTTACTGAAGCATTAATGATTCCCGGGACCTTTGCATTGATAACTCTTTCGATATTCATGGCGCAGTTTGTACATGTCATCCCTGTAACAGGTATTTCGACTTTTATTGTCGTAACCCTGTAACCTGAGCCTTGAATTTTTCTTACTATGTCTCTGCCGTTAAGCTGTTCAGGATCAAACGAAACTACTGCCTGTTCAGAAGCAAAATTGACGTTTGCATTTTTAACGCCCTTAAGTTTTTTAACACCTCTTTCAATATTCATGGCGCAGTTGGCGCACGTCATCCCGCTAATCGGTATAGTGATTTTTTGTTCGGCCATAAATATTCTCCTTACAGGCCTTGTGCCTGAACTGTTACCTCAGTTCTTATGCTGCAGGATAGTTGATTTTTTTTAAAGTATCTTTAATCTTTTGCAGCGTTGCAGGGAGCTCCCATTCGACAGTAATGTTTTTTTCATCGGCGTTTCCTTCTACCATATTAACGCCTTCCAATTCACTTAATTCGTTTTTTATGGACATGACACAATGAGCACATGAAATATTTGGAATCGAGAATGTCTGCTTTTCCATTAGTACACCTCCTATAGACTTTCAGATAATTTCACTGCGTTATCAGTCGTCGACGTATAACTAACTCAAGTTTCGCACCCCTTCTATGCAACAAAAGCTTTAAGGGGCAGGTGTTAGATAGTTTTTTTAAAAAGCAAAATATGTTCACTCTGGTTTTGGCAACGGCAC
>JAIVWD010000054.1:9126-13705 GCA_049190315.1 Deltaproteobacteria bacterium
ATATCAATCATATTATTTTGCTCTTTTAAAAAAACTATCTAATACCTGCCCTGCCAGAGAAGGCTCATAGGAATTAGTGGGTGCGAAACTTGAGTAACTAATACGCCTTCCTCCTTCTATCCTTGTGAAATTAATTATCTGAAAGTCTCTATTATACTCGGTGGGCGGTTAGAAGTTTTTCCAGATTGTACCTTGCAAAGTCTATCCCCGGATCTATGGATAGGGCGGTTTCGTAATATTGAATTGCCTCAACCGGCTTGCCCATTTCGCGGTAGTTTGAGGCAATGTTGGCATAGTCTATGGCCGAGCCGGGATTAATTCGGAGAACTTTTTTGAAACAATCTATAGCCCTTTCATGTTCCTTGAGTTTGAAATAACAAAATCCCATTGAATTATAGATGTCAGTTCTTTCAGCGTCAAGCTCTTCGCCTTTCATAAGAACTGAAACAGCATTGCGGTATTCCCCCATGTCTTTAAGACAAACACCCATATAAGAGTAAATGCTGGATATATCCTGGTCCGCAGGCTCAAGCTCAAGCGATTTTTTAAAGTAGGTTAGAGCGGTTTCCGGATCATTCATGGCAAGAAGGCATGAGCCAAGATAGAATTTGATATAGTACTTTTCGGGAAGAATATTTTCGATATTTTGAAGCCTGGATACAGCGCTTTCCGGATCATATGTGTTGGCAATATGCTTGGCTGCGAACATGCACACGCTGTTTCCCATAGCCCTTTCCCTGAAGTGTGCACCTGGAATGATTGTATAAAAGGCCGGTATTTCCAATTCCGGATTCATTGTGTTTATAACAATTACTTCCATGCCTTTTTCTTTAAGAGCGGAGATACAGCTTTCTATCTCGACTTTAATATTATTATCAGAAAGATCGGGAAGATTTTTAATATCAATCTCATTTGTCGGATTAATTACAAATTCAGCCTCCTCTATTTCTTTAAATTTGGGAAGACCGCTTGCGACGTAATTTGAGCTGGTATTAAAATCACCTGCAAGCTGGGCAACTTCTGTAAGGGCGCGGCTTAAAGATTTCTGAGGGTTAAGAGTTGTCCCTGCCGTCCAGACGATTTCACTGGTTTTTGGAAAAGTCAGCGGGTCATATGCCAGAACACCTGCAGTGGGGATACCGGTTTGCAGGGAAAAATCTGAAATATATAATTTTATACCTGCATTTCTATACTTTTTTATCAATTCAACAACAATGGGATCTGTTGCCGAATCCGCTCTGATTGAAGGCACGCTCAATTTTTTATGACTTATTATTGATGATACATGCCTTTCAACAACTTCGCACATGCCCTGAGAAATTGCTTCTTCAACACAGTTGCCGGCACATGCGCCGTTAAACTCGTTAATCGTGAAAAACCAGTCAAATGGAATCAGTATTTCTCTGTTCTGTGTCAGATTGAATGCTTTTGTCCATTTAAAAGGAAGATCTTCAAATATTTTTTCTGCAATTTCCAGATCATCGGAATCATCGTTGACGGATTGCGCAATCATCTCAAACGGGCCGGCTTTATCTTTTATGTTGCGATACTTTTCAATTAAAAAATTTTCCGGATTATTACGAAAGCTGAACAAGCTGAATCTTTCCGCCAGCTCCATTACAGCACTCGCCTCGGCCTGATGGGTAGTTCCCCCTTTCCCCATCTGTTTTCTTGTTCCGGTTAAAGCATATGCATCATTACCGCAAATGCTGAAATAAACAGGGATATCAAGCCTTCCATTATCAATTCTTACAGTATCTTCCAGAATATCAAGGTCGATTTTTTTAAGTTTTTCCTTGAACCTCTTAACTGTTTCTTCAGGCGGTAATATTTTATCCTGGTCAATATTATTATATTTAAATGCATCAGTTAAAATAATTTTGTTATCCATAATTAATTATTATTCCTTTGTAACTACTCAGGTGGATAGGCTGAAGGCTGAAGACTGTTAGGAAAAAACGCATTAAAAGCCATGTTTGATGCAAGAATCAGATATTTTCGCCAAAGTACGGCAATCGTGCTCTTCTGACCCCTTCAGTCTTCAGTCTAAACAGCTTCAGCCTGACTACGTGAGTAGTTACATTCCTTTTATTGTAATAGTTCACCGCCCGCTTCGCTCAAGACGCAGAGGACGCAGAGGTTGTTTTTTTAAGGAAAAATTATCTTTCCTCTGCGCCCTTTGCGTCTCTGCGGTGAGCCATTGCAATTTTGTCACATAGGGCTGAACTGTTACCTTTTATTTAGTGCCTGAACGAAAACTGCTAATTTTCCCAATTTTTGCGTCAGGCTTAAATTTTAATCCTCAAAATACTCAATGTATTCCTGTGGTTAAAATTTGCGACTTCCTTGAACTTGAAAAAATTTTCTAGTTTTCGTTCGGGCACTATTTAGATTGACCCAATTTATATGGTTTGATATAAAAAACAAATCGTTTTGTGGGGATGTAGCTCAGTTGGGAGAGCGCGGCGTTCGCAATGCCGAGGTCAGGGGTTCGACCCCCCTCATCTCCACTTTTACTTTCTCCTTCCTATGCCTTCATGAGACTGCTATTTCAAACAGAATTTTATCATAGCTTACAGACGGTGTAATTTCCTTTTCTGCCTCATCATTTCTTTTGATATCGACAAGTCCGACTTGCTCAAGGAATTTAATATCAGTCGAAACATTTTTTACATCGCGCTCAGCGATTTTTGATAACTGACGGACAGATGAAGGTTTTTCCGTTTTAATCGCCTTCAAGAGTGCGAGTCGCTTCGGGGTTATCGCTTTTCTGAAAGCCTCAACACTTGTAAAATATACACCTTTTTCTTTTTTTACAGGCTTTCCCTCTTCAACAGCCTTACCGATTTCAACAAATTCATTTAAAGCGGTCTTAAGGTCTTTTATGCCGACTCTGACTTTTCTGATTTTCATACCTCTCCTTCTTTATCTGCTCTACATCTCTGTAGAAATCTTCTGCCAGTTTTTCAAGGCTTACAAACAAGTAAGGTTCTTCCCGTTTTTTGTAATGTCTGTGGTCGCCTTTTCCTTCGGCGTTATCATAACCAAGTATCCGTTTATTGTTTACGATATAAACCAAAGAATATTTGAAACCGTAAGGCTTGTTTGCGGTTTTAGGCACTGCCCACATTTTGATTTCTATCGTATTACCGGCTTCGTCTGTAATCTTATCATGTTTGATTAACTTCGCTTTCATTGTTGGTATATTATGCCAACAAGATAAAACTGTCAATTCCCTTTGTCAGAAGATTTTCCAGTCGGCTGTAAGCGGATCTTCGTTGCGACTCCACTTGACAACTCTATGTGCTTTATGTAAATTTTAAATTATGAATGATACCAAATCGATATTGAAATCTCAAAGATTGCTGCCAGACCATTTCAGGGCCTATTTCTGGGATACTCGATTTACAGGTCGTGAACTTCTTGATTGGCCAGACCACACCATTGAGCGTGTACTGGAATATGGACAATGGGAAGATGTCCGATTTTTGAGGCAAATCATTGGGGATGAAGCTATTAGAAAAGTTGTTAAATCAAGTCGCAGGCTTTCCCCGCGCACAGCAAACCTCTGGGCAGTTCTATTAAGCATTCCAAGAAGAGAAATATCTTGTTTTCAGAAACGCTTTCACCCGATACCCATACTCTGATCGAGAAAATCAAAGGCCGGCCATGGCTGAGCCCTTATTATCTTGCAGGAGGGACAGCTCTTGCCTTACATCTGGGCCACCGGACCTCCATAGACCTTGATTTCTTTACTCAATCAGACTTCGAAGAAATGACCATAATCAATGATCTAAGGACCATAGGAGATCTCCGACTTGACCAAATGGGAAAGGGGACTATCATCGGCGAGCTTGATCGTGTACGCATAAGTCTATTCAAATATCCTTACAGGTTATTGGAGCCCTTGATCAAATGGAATGGTCTCGACCTGGCTTCCATACTTGACATCGCCTTGATGAAAATAGTGGCGATTTCCCAACGAGGATCCATAAAGGATTTCATCGACCTGTTTTTTGTCGCCAAGAAATTCAAACCAATCGATTTTCTCATCGGAGAACTCCGACGAAAATATCTTGGGGTTCAATTTAACACGAATCATATTCTTCGAAGCCTATGCTATTTTGACGATGCCGAAAAGGAGCCCATGCCAAACATGATAGCTGCCTGCGACTGGCTCGAAATCAAAGGATTCTATGTGAATGAAGTGAAAAGGTTGTCTCAGATAGTATAGTTCTGCGCGCCTATCCTTCACTTCAGTCCCGCTTGCCTGTAATCAAATCTCTCCTACCTGGTACATCGCTCCCGACATTGTCAAAAAGTGCAAAAGGCGGCAAGATGGGGCAGGATTTTTTCGCCGTCCTCGGCGTAGTTTCAAGGGGGTTTGAATGCGGGATACGCAGTTTATTATGAATTGCTGCTATGAAGACAGAAAATCAATAGTATAAGGCATCATTCCTTCAGGGTGCTTATGCGCGTAGTTAACAAGTTTATCGGCGATACGGGCAAATTGATCCCCGGGAATTGTATGAGGAATGATCAGTAACCCATAATGGGGTATGTGGTCATTAAAAAACTG
>JAIVWD010000055.1:0-13654 GCA_049190315.1 Deltaproteobacteria bacterium
TTATTAAAACTCATCGTCCTCATCTTTGATGATGGAAAAAATTTCATCGCTGTCAACAGCACTTAACAGCCTCTCCTTAAATGGATCATTTTTTAAAATTCTGGAAATTCGGGCAAGCAGCTTCAAATGAAGACCAGTAGAATTCTCCGGCGTTACAAGAAGAAAAAAGATGTGAGCAGGTCGTCCATCTATAGATTCGAAATCAACTCCTTGACGGCTTAAGCCAAAACTAACAACCAGCGATTTAAGCTCTCTCATTTTACCATGAGGGATTCCAATACCTTCACCTATGCCGGTGCTGCCGAGTCTTTCCCTCTCCATAAGAACCCGAACAATTTCCTCCTTATTAATACCTGCAATACCGGCAACAGGAATTACCAGCTCTTCAATAACTCCTTTTTTGTCAAGTGATTTCAAGTCAGAAAGAATTGCTTCTTTAGGCAAAACATCAAGAATTTTCATATCATATCCACATAGTTAAGACAATTGAATATTGAAAAGTGAAAATTTGTGGAATCGCATATGGATTGAATATTGTATATTGAATATTGTATATTTGTAGAATCGCTTTGCTCTATTATTTTAAATAAACTACTCCGAAGCTTGCTTCGGGGAATTTAACCCAATAACTCACGAAAATCTGTGTAATCTGTGGATTAAAACTGACAGGATTCCTTCAATATTCAATATGCAATATACAATTTTCAATTGCTTTGGTCTTCAAAATTCAATCGACAATATTCAATTTTGTTCCAATCACTGGCCACCTTTAGCTGCTGGGTTCTATCAAACCGTAGTGGCCGTCCCTGCGTTGATATAAGACATTAACTTTTTCTGTCCTTGCATTTGTGAACACAAGGAAATTACTATTCAAAAGATCCATTTGCATAACCGCTTCCTCAACATCCATCGGCTTATATTCTATATTTTTGACCTTTATTTCTCTTGTGGTTTCAAAATCCACAGGGGCGGTATCTTCGGCAATAATGCCTTTTCCCCTGGCTTTTGTTCCACTTCTTCGTTCTCTGTTTTTCTGCTTGCTTTTTTTAATCTGTTTCTCAAGCTTGTCTAAAACCATATCAATGGCTGAATACATATCAACCGTTTCTTCTTTACCATTTATATTAAGCCTGTCACCAATAATATTAATTTCAGCTATATGGCGAAACTTTTCAACCGAAAGAACAACTTTAGCTTCTGCTGGATTATAAAGAAATTTATCAAAGCGATTAAGCTTGTCCTTAACATATGTTTTTAAATTTTCAGAGGAATCAAGATTTTTAAAAGTTACAGATGTCTGCATGCTAAAAAACCTCCTTAACTAAGTTGAGCGATTTTTAGGTTAAAATTGTTTGCGTTTGTTGGATGACAAAAGTTCCATCATTTCCCGATATTTAGCTACTGTTCTCCTCGCAATATTTATGTTTGATTCTTTTAAAAGTTCTGTAATTTTTTCATCACTATACGGCTTGCTTGCATCCTCGTTTAAAATAATCTGTCTAATTTTTTCCTGGACGCTGGCAGAAGCTATTGAATCGCCATCGATGCGATTAATAGAACTATTAAAAAAATATTTCAATTCAAAAAGGCCCTGCGGGGTATAGGCATACTTATTTGTTGTAACTCTGCTGATTGTCGATTCATGCATACCTATGTCCTCTGCAACATCTCTTAACACCATAGGCTTTAAGTGCGCTATCCCATTTTCAAAAAATTCCCGCTGAAAATTCAATATGCTTTCCATCACTTTATAGATGGTTTTTTGACGTTGCTGAATACTCTTTATCAACCAGGATGCCGAACGTATCTTATCTTGCAGGTATTCTTTTGCCTTACCTGAAAGTTTCCCGCCACGACTTATAAACTGCTTATAATATGAATTTATATGAAGTTTTGGGACGCCGTCGTCATTCAGTAATATCAAAAAACCATCTTCAAGTTTATAAACAAAAATATCGGGGTTAATATATTGAGGCTCTTCAACGCTGAAAGTCCGTCCCGGCTTCGGCTCAAATTCTTTTATAATATTTACGGCAGAAACAACCTCCTGGATATTAATTTTTAAGGCACTGGCAATGGCTTTGTAATTCTTGTTTTCAAGATGATTGATATGGTCTTTTATGATATCCGTAACTATGGTATTATTCAGCTTAAAATGCTTTGCCTGTACCAGCAGACATTCTTTTAGATCGCTTGCGCCGACACCTATTGGATCAAATGTCTTTATTAGTGATAATACCTGATTAACTTTATTGGATGAAGAACCGCTCGTGTTGATAAGATCTTCAACAGGAATGTCAAGATAACCATCCTTGTTAAGGTTTCCTATTATCAGGCTTCCAATCTTTTCTTCCTCCTCCGTTGGAAAGGTCATAAGCAGTTGCCAGAGAAGATGGTCATTCAAAGATTCTTTACGGGCTACAAATGACTCGAAATTTGGTGTATTTTTTTTCTCGGTTTCAAAAGAAATTCTTCCGGTCGAATTGTATTCATCAATATAATTGCTCCAGTCAATATCATCGTTAATTTTTTCTTCTATTTCGACTTCTTTTATTGCAGGCGTATCATCAGATGCAGCCTCAGATTGATCTGCCCGCGATTCCTCATCGGCAAAATCCTGCACCTCCTCCAGCGCAGGATTTTCCTCGAGTTCCTGACGAATTGCTTCCACAAGCTCCAGCCTGGAAAGCTGCAAAAGCTTAATTGACATCTGGAGCTGCGGGGTCATTATAAGCTGCTGAGTTAATTTCAGCTCTTGTCGTAGTTCGAGTACCATTTTATAATTTGAATTCGTCTCCTAAATATATGCGGCGGGCGGTTTCGCTTGTAGCTATTTTTTCCGGTGATCCGGCCTCAACTACCTTTCCATCACTTAATATATACGCTTTGTTACATACTTCAAGCGTTTCCCTTACATTATGATCTGAAATAAGTATTCCAATACCATGATTTTTAAGGTGTTTTATAATATTTTTAATATCAATTACCGCCAAAGGATCGATACCCGCAAAAGGTTCATCAAGAAGTATAAATGAAGGATTCGTTGCGAGTGCCCGCGAAATTTCCAATCGCCGCCTCTCCCCTCCTGAAAGGACACCGGCCTTCTGGTCTGCAAGATTTTTTATGCCCAACTCCTCCAGAAGCATGTTTGCACGTTCCTCCCGCTCCGATCTTGAGATAGGAAGGATTTCAAGAATAGCCATGATATTCTGTTTTGTTGTAAGCTTTCTGAATACCGAAGCTTCCTGAGGTAAATAACCCACACCTTTACGCGCCCTCAAATACATTGGAAAATTTGTAATATCCTCATCGTCAAGAAAAACCTGGCCTTTATCAGATTTTATCATACCGATAGTCATATAAAAAGTAGTTGTTTTTCCAGCACCATTTGGACCGAGAAGACCAACAACTCCACCGCTTTCTACGCTGAGGCTGACTGAATTTACAACTCTTCTTCCATTATATATTTTGACCAGATTTTTTAAAGCCAAAACTGACATATTAGTAGCCGTTTACAGTTGTCGGTTTACGGTTCACAGTTTTTTCAATGTACTATGCAACAACTGAAGCATTTTAGATATTGATTTTAATTCTCTTCTACTTTTTGTCTCTGTCAACCGTGAACCGTGAACCGTGAACCGTTACTTATTTCATTCCCTTTTCTTTGGAATAAAAAACAGCTTCAACACGCTTTTCATTGCCGCTTTCAACAGTCATACGGTCTTCAGCTCTGTAAATAGTTATTTTCTCACCGGAAACAAAATTAGTTCCGCTTGTGACCTTTGAATTCGGACCGGTTAAGACGAGAACACCTGTTTCACTTGTATATACTGCATGTTCTGCAACGGCAACTTTGTCATCAAAATTTATTTTTACATTGCCGCTCGAAATGATTTTTTCTATCGACCCTTCATCCGAAGTCAAGTTTTTATTGTTATCTTCAACTTTTTTATAAAAAATCTTAAGCCTGTCAGCGGTAATAACCGTATCCTCCTGAACAGCTCTGACATTGCCGATAAATTCAGCGCATTTTACCTCGCTATCTGCTATCAGCTTGTCCGCTGTAATATAAATCTTTTTATTTTCTTTTAAATCTTCTCCTTCGGCAAAAACAAAGCTTACCATAAAACCAGCTATAATTACAAGTGTCGCAGTCAGAACAAACAAAATGTAATATCTCGACAACTCTGGGCATTGACTCCTGGATTCCCGCCTTCGCTGGAATGACGGACAACAAGACCCGATTGTCATTCCCGCGAAGGCGGGAATCCAGACAAAATTGGCGCGCCAAAGCATTTGCCCCAATTTATTGAGAAGATACGACAAAATTTGGCCATATGAGTTTTTACAGCTTAATATTTTCACTGAAAATCCCCTTTACATTTCCCTCAAGCATGGTTTTTTTTGTATTTAAATCAAAAGAAATTGAATCTGCCGTTAATTTTTCCGAATCACTGCTTATTTCCACAGAAACATTTGAAAAAAGTATACGACGGGTATGCTCATAATTTAATTTTTCGGTTTTAAGCACATAATTATCATTTTTTACCACAACATTGCCGGCAACTTCAATGTCATTTGATTCTGTATGTAAAAATCCCTTTTCCGCTGTAAGGTAAGCTTTTTTCCCGTCTTTCATATAAAAAACTACAGAAAGATCATCTAATATCAACTGCTTTTTTTCATCAAGCAACTTGGCTGAGCTTGCATCCAGGCTCCATTCAATCACTCCATCACGCGTTGCAGTGTGATGAAGCTTGCCTAAGGACATTTTTGCCGCGCTATGTATCACGGATTTAAGTCCGGCAGTTTCATCTAAAATGTTGCGATACGTCGAAAAAACCGCGATTATAATCCCTAATAAAATAATAATAACTGCAATTAAAAAGAACTTCAATTTTCTGGGATTCTGGTTTTTCACAAAAAGCATGGTAACTACTCAGGTTATTAGGTTCACGGTTCACGGTTCACGGTTGGTTGCCTTGATCTCTTCATATTTAACCATTCAGCCACTAATGGAATTTTATCCCAGAGTCCTTGAGCCTTAAGAATTGCTTCGCAGACTTCTCTAACAGCTCCAGCTCCGCCCTTTGCAGAAGTTACCATGCATGCTTTTTCCAAAACCGCCTCATGAGAATCAGCTACCGCTATAGAAAGTTCAACAATTCTCATAAGCGGCAGATCGGGCAAATCATCACCGATAAATGCTATTTCTTCAGGAGAAACACCTGTTTGTTCAGAGATAATATCCAGCACAGCAGCCTTATCTCTGACCCCATCAAACAACATTGTAATACCAAGATTTTTACAACGGTGATAAAGAGCTTTTGAACTCCTGCCGGTTACTATGCACACATTAAGACCTGCTTCCATTAAAAGCCTTATACCAAGGCCGTCCTTGACATTAAAGACTTTTGTTTCTTCAGAGTTGTCATTGTAAATTATACTTCCATCAGTGAGCACACCGTCAACATCAAGCAACAGAAGTTTGATCTTTTTCAGTTTATTTTCTATCTCTGAATCCGTACAGCTCATAAATAATCTTTCCAATAAAAAAGTGACGGTTCACAGTTCACGGTTCACGGTTCACGGTTGGTTGCCTTGATCTCTTCATATTTCGTAACTACTCAGGTTGTTAGGTTCAGGGTTAGTCGGCTTTTAACCTTGAACCGTGAACCCTGAACCACTAAACCCTTGAACGGCTAATGCCTCTCGTATAGCTTTAAGCTGGAGAAGCAATCCCTTAAGTGAATCTATTTTTAATGAATTGGGCCCGTCGCAAAGCGCCCTGTCAGGGTCTGTGTGTACTTCCAGAAAAATCCCGTCTGCTCCTGCCGCAACCGCAGCTCTGGCAAGAACCGGTACAAATTCACGCTGTCCCCCGGAACTTGTTCCTGCGCCTCCTGGCAGTTGAACGCTATGCGTTGCGTCAAATATAACCGGCCATCCTGTATCCTGCATTATCTTTAAGCCACGAAAATCGACGACAAGATTGTTATAACCAAACATCGTCCCTCTTTCCGTAATCATAATCTGTTTGTTCCCGGTTGAAACAACCTTTTCCACAACATTCGCAATATCCCATGGTGCAAGGAACTGACCCTTTTTAATATTGACTGGTTTTCCTGTTCTCGAAACCTCTAAGATAAAATCAGTCTGTCTGCACAAAAAGGCAGGTATCTGTATAATATCCAGAATGTCAGCCGCCCTTGACACCTCATTTATGCTGTGAACGTCTGAAAGTATCTTCAGGCCAAGCTCCTTCTTAATATTTTCAAGAATCTTAAGGCCGTCTATAAGCCCCGGCCCCCTGTATGAATTAATAGATGTCCGGTTGGCTTTGTCATATGAGGCCTTGAATATCAAGGGGATATCCAATTGCCGGGCAAGTTCTTTAAGATATGATGCTATCTCAAAAGTAGTATCATAATCTTCTATCACACACGGGCCTGAAATCAAAACAAGAGGTGAGGCCTGGCCAATCACTATATCATCAACTTTTACAGTATGTTTCATAAGTTAATACCCCAATTGATAGTTATCAGGAACCAAGTGTTAATTGATCAAATTATCGCGCACATACTTAAAAGTCAAGGAACGAAAAACTTTGCCTTGATTACAGCTTTTTTAACTGTTATTGTTTTTTTCCTAAATCAAGAAGGAAAGGTTGTAACTTCAGCCTAACCAACCTGAATAGTTACGAAAGGTCATTATAACACATTGAGAACTAAAGAAAAAAAATCAAAACATCGGCTTATTATACTATTATGCATTATTCTTGCCATCCCGGTTGCGTGGATCTTGATTACCAGGCTTGAAGGCGGCAAGCCATCCATCGAGCTGGATCTTCTATCTCAGGCAATAGGAGCCTCTCAAGAACTCTCAATTTCAGTTGCGGATATGAAAAGCGGCCTGAGAAGGGTATGGATAGGCCTTTTACAAAACGGCATGGAAACTGTTTTGCTTGAAAAGGATTTTCCGGCTAAAGGTCTTATTGTCGGGGGCAGTAAATATGAAGAGACCTTCAAGGTTAAAATAGATCCGGATAAAAGGGGAATAAAAGACGGTAAAGCTATTCTGCGAATTGTTGTGTGTGATTTTTCCTGGCGGCAGTGGTTTAAAGGGAACCGGACATATCTTGAAAAAAACATAATTATCGATACAAAACCGCCTGAAATAGATATTATAAGCAGATTTCACAATATAAGCCAGGGCGGGGCTTGCCTTGTTATATATAAGTTATCAGAAGAATGCAGTAGAAGCGGAGTTTATGTTGAAGAGAATTTTTTCCCCGGTCATTCAGGGCATTTTCAGGATAAAAACATTTTAATGGCCTTTTTTGCTCTAAATTATAAGCAAGGGCCTGGAACAAAAATCTTTGTTAAAGCAATTGATCATGCAGGCAACACTTCAAAAGCAGGTTTCAATTACTATATAAAAAGAAAAGTCTTTAAAAAAGATGTGATCAATATTTCCGACAAATTTCTAAACTGGAAAATGCCTGAATTTGATATTCATACCCCGCAAGATTCCGAATTAACAATAAAAAATAAATTTCTTAAGGTCAACCGGGATATACGAAAGCACAGCTATAATAAAGTAATTAAAGTAGTTGAAAAGACCGACAAGGTTTTATACTGGGACGGAGTATTTTTAAGGCTTCCAAAATCGGCAAATAAAGCGGGTTTTGCTGATAATCGCGTTTATAAATATAAAAACAAAACAATCGACCGTCAGATTCATCTTGGCATAGATCTCGCATCAATTGCACACTCACCAATTCCGGCAGCCAACGGTGGAAAGGTTGTATTTGCAGGATCAATAGGTATCTACGGAAAAACTGTAATTATTGATCATGGTTTTGGGCTGCAGAGCATGTATGCTCATTTGAGTAGTTATAATGTAGAAGAAAAACAGATGGTCTCTAAAGGTGAAATCATAGGCCGTACCGGCATCACAGGGCTGGCTGGCGGTGACCATCTCCATTACAGCATTCTTATCCATAATACTTTTGTAAATCCTATTGAATGGTGGGATAAGGCATGGATAAAAAATAATATTTCAAGCAAAATAAATAAGGCCAAAGAAATTGAAAATTGAAAATTGTATATTGAAGATTTGTGGAAGTCGCTTTGCTCTAACATTTTTTATAAAATTAATAGAATACCTTAAATATTCAATATTCAATCGACAATATTCAATCCATTGAAGGAATCCTATGGTGAAAAAATATAAAATAAATAAAACCTATCAGGAGATCAACGAAAAGATCAAATCAGGCAAGGTCGTTGTAGTTACAGCGGAAGAAGTAATTGATATTGTTAAGCAGGAAGGGGCTGTTGAAGCCGCAAGGCATGTTGACGTTGTGACAACAGGGACTTTCTCTCCCATGTGCTCTTCAGGAGCTTTTATTAATTTTGGACAATCTGTTCCAGCTATAAGAGCCTCAAAGGTATGGCTTAACAAGGTTTCTGCGTATGCCGGACTGGCTGCCGTAGATTGCTTTATAGGTGCCACGGAATTGTGCGAGGATGATCCTTTAAACAAGGTTTACCCCGGTGAATTTAAATATGGCGGTGGGCATGTTATACAGGATCTGGTAGCAAAAAAAAAGGTGCATTTAAAGGCGACATCATATGGAACATCGTGCTATCCTAACCAGATGATCGAAAAAGATATAACTTTGCGCAAAATTCCCAATGCCGTTCTTTGCAATCCTAGAAATGGGTATCAGAATTATAACTGCGCAGTAAATCTGACGAAAAAAACTATTTATACATACATGGGAACTCTCAAGCCCAAAGCCGGCAACGCAAACTATTGCTCTGCAGGACAATTGAGCCCGCTTTTAAATGATCCTTATTACAAAACAATTGGTCTTGGAACCAGGATTTTTCTGGGTGGAGCAACAGGCTATGTAACCTGGCACGGCACTCAGCACAACCCTTCTGTAAAGAGGACAAAAACAGGCGTTCCTGTTTCGCCTGCCGGAACTATTTGCGTAATGGGAGATTTGAAAAAAATGAGCCCGAAATGGCTCGTCGGAGTAAGTCTACAGGGTTATGGCTGTTCTCTCTCAGTGGGTTTAGGCATACCAATCCCCATATTAAATGAAGAAATTGTTAAGCACACTGCTGTTTCTGATGAAGAAATATTTACTCAGATTGTAGATTATGGATACGATTATCCTAACGGAATTTCAAAAAGTTACGGCCAGGTCAGTTATGCGGAACTCAAAAGCGGTTCAATAAAGTTTAAAGGTGAGATAGTTCAGGCTGTACCTCTTTCCAGTCTGGTTAAGGCTCGTGAGATCGCTGAAACGTTGAAAAACTGGATTTCCAAAGAAAAATTTACTCTTTGTGAACCACACTTTACGCTGCCGAATGCCTGATACCATACGAACTTTCATAGCTTTCAAGCTCCCGAAAAACATAATATCTTATATCAGTGAGATTCAGAACAGATTTAAATCTTATGCTTTTAAAGCAAGATGGGTTAATCCGGAAAATATCCACCTTACACTTAAATTCTTAGGGGATATTAATTATTCTGCTATTGAAAAGGTTAGTGAAGCAATAATAAATGCCGTTAACAATCATACTCCTGTATCACTTGCAGTAAAAGGTGCGGGTGTATTCCCCGGCATTAAACGTCCACGTGTTATATGGGTGGGGCTTACAGGGGAGATTGAAAAACTTGTCGGCATACAAAATGACATTGAAAAAAATTTAGAAGAACTCGGATTCCCCAGGGAAAAAAGACCATTTAGAGGGCATCTGACACTTGGCAGAATAAAGGGAAAAATTAATCCCAAAAAACTCTTGGATGCAATGAAAAAATTTGAAAAATTTGAATCAGAATTATTTATTGCTGATAAGATTTTTTTGTTTAAAAGCGATCTTAAATCAACCGGCTCTGTGTATACAGAGCTTAAAAGTATATCTTTGTAGAGATTTTCAGAATTGAAGATTGAAGATTGTTGGTATCGCTTAGCCCTTTAAGATTGAATATTGTATATTGAAAATTGAAAATTTGTGGTATCGCTTTGCTCTTTCAATTTAAATGAACTACTCCGAAGTTTGCTTCGGAAAATTTAACACAATAATTCATGCCTGTCTGCGTGCAACGCACAGACAGAAAAATTTGTGTAATCTGCGCAATCTTCGGATTAAAATTGACAGAATTCCTTCAATTTTCAATATACAATTTTCAATTGCTTTGGTCTTTAATAGACAATATTCAATCTTATATAAGCATAGGATAGTGGGCAAAGTTAGAACTATGCCCCAAACAGGAGATTATCATGAATACTTCACCGGACAAGCAAAAAGCAGCCGAAACAGCCATGCTTCAGATAGAGCGTCAGTTTGGCAAAGGCGCTATTATGAAGCTGGGCAGCAAGGCAATAATAGATGTCCCTACAATACCTTCAGGATCAATCGCATTAGACAAAGCACTGGGTATAGGCGGGATTCCAAGGGGTAGAGTTGTTGAAATTTATGGCCCGGAATCATCCGGCAAAACAACACTTGCGCTTCATGCTGTTGCATCTGCTCAGAAACAGGGCGGCATTGCGGCTTTTATAGATGCTGAACATGCGCTTGATACCACTTATGCAAGAAAACTCGGTGTAAATTGCGATGAACTTTTAGTTGCCCAGCCTGATACGGGCGAGCAGGCCCTTGAAATCACAGACATGCTTGTAAGAAGCGGAGCAATAGATATACTGGTCATTGATTCAGTCGCTGCACTCGTTCCCAGAGCGGAAATAGAAGGCGAAATGGGCGACTCGCACATGGGGCTTCAGGCAAGACTGATGTCGCAGGCATTAAGAAAGCTTGCCGGCTCAATAAGCAAAACCTTGACTACATTAATTTTCATTAATCAGATACGAATGAAAATAGGAGTTGTATTCGGAAATCCGGAAACAACTACCGGAGGTAATGCTCTCAAGTTTTACGCATCGGTAAGGATCGATATCCGGCGGACAGGCGCCATTAAAGACGGGCAGGAAGTTGTAGGAAACCGAACCAGAGCACGTGTTGTCAAAAACAAGATGGCGCCCCCTTTTAAGGAGGCTGAATTCGATATAATGTATGGTGAAGGTATATCTCAAGCAGGGGACCTTCTTGACATGGGAGTTGAGACGGAAGTATTTGATAAAAGCGGTTCATGGTATTCATATGATGGAGAAAGAATAGGACAGGGCCGTGAAAACGTAAAGAAATTCCTGAAGGAAAATCCGGACATTTATAATTCAGCTTTGAAAAAAGTTAGAGAAAAACTGGGTCTCACGCAAAAGGAAGAAGTGAAGACCAAAGCAAGTGAAAAATGAAGATTGTATATTGAAAATTGAAGGAATTCTGTTAATTTTACCCGCCCGCCTCGCCTGAGCGAGCTAACAAAAGGGCGAAGAGCATCGAGTACGGCTCGCGATGGCGGGCAGGTATGAATTAGTGGAGCGTAGCGATTTCCACAAATATTCAATTTTCACTATTCAGTTTTCACTTTATATGGCGATTCTACAAATATTCAATTGACCAATGACTAATAACTCGCAACTCGTAACTCGCAACTCGTAACTCGCAACCCGTAACTCGCAACCCGCAACCCGTAACTTATGAAAATGACAGGCAACGAAATTCGCAGACAATTCCTTGAATATTTTGAAAAGCAGAACCACAAGATTGTGAGAAGCTCATCCCTTGTGCCTCAAGACGATCCGACTCTGTTATTCACCAATGCAGGAATGGTGCAATTTAAACGGACATTTTTAGGTGAAGAAAAGAGAAGCTATGTCAGAGCGACTTCATCTCAAAAATGCGTAAGGGCCGGGGGTAAACATAATGATCTGGAAAACGTAGGTTATACTGCGAGACATCATACTTTTTTTGAAATGCTGGGCAATTTCTCTTTTGGTGATTATTTCAAGGAAAAGGGTATTGAGTTTGCCTGGGATTTACTTGTAAACGGATACGGCCTGCCGGAAGATAAATTAATAGTTTCCGTATTTCTGGATGATGATGAAGCTTATGGAATATGGAACAAAAATATTGGTGTGCCCGAAGACAGGATTGTCAGGTTCGGAGAAAAAGACAACTTCTGGTCTATGGGCGACACAGGCCCGTGCGGACCTTGTTCTGAAATACTCATGGACAGGGGAGAAGAGTTTGCATGCGACAGGCCGGATTGCAGTGCAGGATGCGAATGTGACAGATATCTTGAAATCTGGAATCTCGTATTTATGCAGTTTAACCGGGATGCTTCAGGCAAAATGACTCCTCTTCCAAAACCCAGCATTGATACGGGCATGGGGCTTGAAAGAATAGTTTCCATTATCCAGGATGTACCTACAAACTATGAAACCGATCTTATAATTCCTATAATAAATAAAACCGAAAGCCTTTCTGAAAAGCGGCTTGGAGATTCATCTGAAGATGATATAGCAATGAAAGTAATTGCTGATCACAGCAGGGCCGCTGCATTTCTCATAGGAGACGGGATACTGCCGTCCAATGACGGAAGGGGCTATGTACTGCGCCGCATAATACGAAGAGCTATCCGATATGGACGTCATATAGGTCTTGTAAAACCTTTTCTTCATAAAACCGCAAGCGTTGTATTTGATATAATGAAGCCTGTATATCCGGAACTTTCAAAAGCTGATGCTTTTATCACAAATGTAATTAAAAACGAAGAAATCAGATTTTCAGATACTTTAGATAATGGCCTTAAACTTCTCAACGATACGCTTTCAGATATAAAAGCAAAAGGTCAAAAAGAAATTCCCGGACAATTAATATTCAAACTGTATGACACCTACGGGTTCCCTCTTGATATAGTTAAAGATGTAGTCAGAGACAAAAATATAAGTCTCGATATACAGGGATTTAATAACGCCATGGAAGGCCAGCGCGCCAAATCCAGGTCTATCGCAGCCTTTTCAGAAGTCAGTGATGCCTATAAGAAACTATCGGCAGAAGGAATAAAACCCGAGTTCGTTGGTTATGACAAACTATCCTGTAATGCAAAGGTCCTTGTTATCGTGGAAGACGGCAATGAAGTTCAAAAAGCTTCAAGCGGAAAAGAAATAGAAGTTATAACCGATTTTACACCTTTCTATGCTGAATCAGGAGGCCAGGCAGGTGATAAAGGCAAAATAAAAGGCCCGAATCTTGAAATGGATGTTTCTTACACAATTAAAGACCCAACCGGTCTGATAATACACAAAGGAAAAATCATTTCAGGGAATATTAAAAAGGAAGATAATGTCATCTTAACTGTTGACAAAAATGAACGTGATGCAATTGCCTGCAACCATACTGCCACTCACATACTTCATTATGCTTTGCGCCAAGTTTTAGGTGACCATGTAAAACAGGCGGGTTCGCTTGTGGCTCCCGACAGACTCCGGTTTGACTTTACTCATTTTTCTCAAGTTGATACGGACACCCTTGATAAAATTGAAACGCTCGTGAATAAAAAAATACAGGAGAATCTGCCTGTTCGACTTGAGGAAATGGATGCGGAAAATGCCTTAAAATCCGGCGCAACAGCACTTTTCGAGGAGAAATATGGCGACAGAGTCAGAGTTATTTCTCTTGCCGATTTCAGCAAAGAGCTTTGCGGAGGAACACATACTAAAAGAACAGGA